>NZ_JBFRCU010000068.1:0-42557 GCF_052113205.1 Inquilinus sp. YAF38
CCTCTGCCCATGACGCGACCCTCGACCTGCTGTCCGGCCTGATCGACAAGGCCAGGCGGGCCGGCGCCGACGCTGCCGACGCCGTGCTGTTCGACAGCACCTCGATCTCGATCAGCCACCGGCTCGGCCAGCTCGAGCATGTCGAGCGCTCCGAGAGTGGCGATCTGGGCCTGCGCGTGTTCATCGGCCAGCGCATGGCGATCGTCTCCTCCTCCGACCGCCGCCAGGCGGCCCTGGACGAGATCGTCGAGCGCGCCGTCGCCATGGCCAAGGTGGTGCCGGAGGACCCCTATTGCGGCCTCGCCGACCCGTCCGAGCTGGCGACCACGCTGCCGGAGCTCGACCTGGTCGACCCGGCCGAGCCCTCGACCGAGACCCTGGCGGAGCGCGCCCGGGCGGCCGAGGAGGCGGCACTGGCGGTCGCGGGCGTGACCAATTCCGAAGGCGCCAGCGCCGGCTTCGGCCGCAGCATGGCGGCGATGGTGGCCAGCAACGGCTTTTCCCGCGTCACCGGCTCGACCGGCAGCAGCATCTCGGTCTCCGCCATCGCCGGAGAGGGCACCGGGATGGAGACCGATTACGACCACACCAGCGCCGTCCATGCCGGGGACCTGGACACGCCCGAGGCGGTCGGCCGCAGCGCCGGCGAGCGCGCCGTGGCCCGGCTGGGCGCGCGCAAGGCGTCGACCGCGCGGGTGCCGGTGGTGTTCGACCCGCGCGTCTCGCGCACCCTGCTGGGCCATCTGATCGGCGCCATCAGCGGCGGCGCCATCACCCGCGGCACCAGCTTTCTGAAGGAGAGGATGGGCGACGCGGTGTTCGCCGCGGGCATCGAGGTGATCGACGACCCGCATATCCGCCGCGGCCTGCGCTCGCGCCCCTGCGACGCCGAGGGCGTGGCCAGCCGCCGCCGCGCCCTGATCGAGGATGGCCGGCTGACCACCTGGCTGCTCGACATTCGCTCGGCCCGCCAGCTCGGCCTGGCCCCGACCGGCCATGCCGTGCGCGGCACCAGCGGCCCGCCGGGCGCGTCCCCGGCCAACCTGTACCTCGCCCCGGGCCACGCCACGCCGGAAGAGCTGATGGCGGACATCCCGGACGGCTTCTACGTCACCGGGCTGATGGGGTCGTCGGTCAATGGCGTCACCGGCGACTACAGCCGCGGCGCCCATGGCTATTGGATCGAGCGCGGCCGCATCGCCTATCCGGTCAACGAGGTCACCATCGCCGGCAACCTGAAGGACATGTATCGCGCCCTGGTGCCGGCGAACGACCTGGTCCTGCGCTACGGCATGGACGCGCCGACGGTGCGGATCGACGGCATGATGGTGGCCGGGCGGTAGACCCGGCCAGCGCCGGCAAGAAGGAATTCTCTCCTCTCGTCTTCGTTGCGGCCGCATACTATTCTATTAATTAACAATTTATCGTTATTTGCCGGACCGTGATCCCGTGCCGATTTGCTTGTGCATCGGCCGGCGTCTTTGCCGCATGGATCAAAACCAACAGGGAGTGTTTCAGTGGCGATATTCAGCGTTCTTAACGGCACCGGCATCGACAGCAACAACGATACCTTCGGCGACGGCATCAAGTTCGGCCAGCTGTCGCAGATCGCGGCGGCAGGCGTCGCCGCCTTCCCGGTCGTCACGCCGACCACCGCCTCCATCCTCTTCCTCGACGGCGGGTCGCTGGCCATCACCGGGTCGGGGATGGCGTTCGACTTCGGGACGTTGGCATTCAGCGGCACCGCCGATGGCATGACCTACACCAAGGTCGCCCCGATCTTTTCCATCACCGGCATGAGCGTCCCGCTGGCGACCCTGGCCGGGCTGGCCTCGGGCGGCAACGAGGAGACCATCCTCGGCGCCGTCTTCGCCGGAAACGACCAGATCTCCGGCTCCAGCATGCCCGACATCCTCAAGGGCTATGCCGGCAACGACATCATCGTCGGCGGGGCCGGCGCCGACGCCATCGACGGCGGCAACGGCATGGATGCGGCCGGCTATTACAATTCCGGCGCCACGGTGATCGTCAATCTCGCGGTCGGCTTCGCCTTTGGCGGCGATGCCCAGGGCGACGTGCTGACCAATATCGAAAACCTGGGCGGCAGCGTCTTCGACGACTTCCTGACCGGCAATGCCGGCGCCAACGAGATCAATGGCGGGGCGGGCGGCGACAACATCGTCGGCAATGCCGGCGCCGACACGCTCTATGGCGGCAACGGCAACGACGTGCTCTCCGGCTTCGCCGACGCCGATGCGCTCGTCGGCGGCGCGGGCGTCGATCTGCTCGACGGCGGCGACGGCAATGACGTGCTCAATGGCGGCGCGGGCGCCGACACCATCAGCGGCGGCACCGGCGTCGACATTGCGGATTACAACGGCAGCGGATCCGGGGTGACCGTCGACCTGGCGACCAATGCCAACACCGGCGGCTACGCCCAGGACGACGCGCTGACGAATGTCGAAAACCTGCAGGGCAGCGCCTTCGGCGACACCCTGACCGGCGACGGCGCGGCGAACACGCTGCGGGGCATGGCCGGCAACGATGTGCTCGCCGGCGGCGCCGGCTGGGACACCCTGGAGGGCGGCAACGGCGACGATCAGCTGAATGGCGGCGCCGACGGCGACGTTCTGCGCGGCGGTCTCGGCGCCGACCAGCTGGCCGGCGGCAGCGGCTACGACGTCGCCAGCTATTACGACAGTGCCGCGGGCGTGACGATCAACCTCCAGACCCAGGTGAACACCGGCGGCACGGCCCAGGGCGACACCATCGCCAACGACGTCGAGACGATCAATGGCAGCACGCATGACGACGTCATGACCGGCAACGCGCTGGGCAACGCGCTCATCGGGTTCGACGGGAACGACACCCTCAGCGGCGGCGGCAACAACGATACCCTCCGTGGCGGCAGCGGCGCCGACGTGCTGAACGGCGGCGCCGGCGCGGACTATTTCAGCTATACCGCCGTCTCCGACAGCACCGCCCTGGCCGCCGACACGATCCAGGACTTCCAGGCCGGGACCGATCTGATCTCCCTGCGGCTGATCGATGCCGACGGCAATATCGGAAACGGCGACACGGCCTTCAGCTTCATCGGCACCGGCGCCTTCACCAGCGCCGCCGGACAGCTGCGCTACGACAGCGGTGGCGGCACCACGACGGTCTCGGCCGATGTCGACGGCAACGGCACCGCCGACATCATCATCAATCTCACCGGAACGTTCGCGCTGCAGGCCTCGAACTTCCTGCTCTAGTGCCTGGTGGCCGGGCGCCCCGCCGGGCGCCCGGTCGTCCTCTCTCCGAACGGCAACACCGGCACCGACGTGGCGAGCCATGCCGCTCGGCCCCGTCCCGGGCGGGCCTCCGGGTCCTGGCCTTCGCTGGTGGCCGCTACGGCGGCTACATCGAAACCACCGGCGACCAGACGCCGGACTCGATCATCAACGTCTATTCGGACCATGCCCTGACGGCGGCGGACTTCGTGCTGTAACGCCCGGCCGCCCGCCCGTCCTCCACCGCAACGGGGAACGGCGGGCTCCGCCACCGCGATTGTGGCGACCGGACCAGGAGTGGAAATATCATTCCGCCGGCCCGAGCCGTTCCTTGCGTTCTTTGCCGAAACGCGAGGGCACCCTCGAATTGTTACGGATTTTATATAATCTTTCAACAATTCACTCAGACGGCCGCCATGCAAGGCCGCATTTAGATGATCACGCTCATTGGGGAGGCATTCCCGTGGCCGTTTTCTCAGTGCTCAACGGCACCGGCATCGACAGCAACAACGACCTCATCGGCGAGGGCGTCAAGTTCGGCCAGCTGTCGCAGATCGCCGCCGGAGGTGTTTTCCCCGTTCCGATCGTCACGCCGACTCTCGCTTCCATCCTCCTCCCCGGCGCGGGGTTTCTGGCCATCACCGGGACGGGGATGGCGTTCGACTTCCCGACCTCGACATTGAGCGGCACCGCCGACGGCCTGACCTACAACAAGGTCTTGCCGGTCTTCTCCATCACCGGCATGAGCATCCCGCTGGCGACCCTGGCCGGGCTGGTCCAGGGCGGCAACGAGGAGAGCATCCTCGGCACCATCTTCGCCGGGGCCGATCTGATCTACGGCTCCACCAAGAACGACATCCTCAAGGGCTATGACGGCGACGACACCATCCGGGGTCGCGCCGGCGCCGACAATATCGACGGCGGCAACGGCTCGGACTTCGCCAACTACCAGGGCTCGCTGGCCGGGGTCACGGTCGACCTGCTGAACCACATCACCTCGGGCGGCGACGCCCAGGGCGACGTGCTGGCCAGCATCGAGAACCTGTACGGCTCCAGCAAAGCCGACACCCTGGCCGGCGACGCCGCCCGCAACATCATCGGCGGCGAGCTGGGCGACGACACCCTTATCGGCAATGGCGGCGACGATGCCCTGTCCGGTGAAGGCGGGGCCGACAGCATCAATGGCGGCGACGGCAACGACCGCGTGGTCGGTGGCGCCGGAACCGACAATCTGAGCGGCGGCATCGGCGATGATTCGATCGACGCCGGCACCGAGAACGACCAAGTCTTCGGCCAGGCCGGCAACGACGTCCTCTATGGCGGCGCCGGCGACGACGTGCTCGACGGCGGCGACGATAACGACGTGCTCGAAGGCGCGGCCGGCGCCGACAACCTGATCGGCGGCAACGGCATCGATACGGTGAGCTATGCCAGCTCCGCCGCCGGCGTGATCGTGGCGATGGGCGGCGCCTCCTCGGGCGGCGACGCCACCGGCGACACCATGTCCGGCATCGAGCAGGTGATCGGCTCGGGCTTCGCCGACAGCATCACCGGCGACGCCAATGCCAACACCCTGTGGGGCATGGCCGGCGACGACGTGCTGATTGGCGGCATCGGGGCCGACGTGCTGAAGGGCGGCACCGGCAACGACAGCTTCACCTATCTCAGCGTGGCCGACAGCACCGTCGCGGCCGCCGGCCGGGACACGATCCTGGACTTCACCACCGGCGACAAGATCGACCTGTCGGCGATCGACGCCAATGGCGACGGCCCCGGCGACGCCGCCTTCACCTTCGGCACCGGCGCCTTCACCGGGGCCGGCCAGATCCGGGTCCTGGCCTTTGCCGGTGGCCGCTACGGCGTCTATCTCGAAACCACCGGCAACAATGTCGAGGACGCCCTGATCACCGTCTATTCCGACCACGCCCTGACCGTGGCGGATTTCGTGCTGTAACAGCGCAGCCGCCGCGCCCCGGATCGGGCGCGGCGGCTGCGCCCATCCGGTCACGACCCGGTGCTGCGCACCGGCATGGACGTGCCGAGGGTCCGGATCGACGGCATGACGGTGGCCGGGCGGTCGGCTCGGCCCGTACCGGCAAGAAGGAATTCTTACCTCTCGTCTTCGCTGCGGCTGCATACTATTATATTCTATAGCAATTTATCTTTATTTGCCGGATCGCGACCCCGCGCCGATTTGCCTGTGCATCGGCCGGCCTCTTTGCCGCACCCGGATCGGGACCAAAGGGAGGATCTCAGTTGGCGACATTCACCGTTCTCAACGGCACCGGCATCGACAGCAACAACGATTTCATCGGCGACGGCATCAAGTTCGGCCAGTTGTCGCAGATCGCGGCGGCGGGCGCCCTCCCCATCCCGATCGTCACGCCGACGACGGCCAGCATCTTCTTCCTCGACGCGGGATCGCTGACCATCACCGGGACGGGGATGGCGTTCGACTTCGGGACCTCGACATTGAGCGGCACCGCCGAGGGCCTGACCTACAGCAAGGTCCTTCCCGTCTTCTCCATCACCGGCATGAGCATCCCGCTGGCGACCCTGGCCGGGCTGGTCAGCGGCGGCAACGAGGAGAGCATCCTCGGCACCATCTTCGCCGGGGCCGACCAGATCTCCGGCTCCACCCTGGCCGACATCCTCAAGGGCTATGACGGCAACGACACCATTCGGGGCGGCGCCGGCGGCGACAATATCGACGGCGGCAACGGCTCGGACTTCGCCAATTACCAGGGCTCGCTGGCCGGGGTCACGGTCGACCTGCTGAACCACCTCACCGGGGGCGGCGACGCCCAGGGCGACACGCTGACCAGCATCGAGAACCTGTACGGCTCCAGCAACGCCGACACCCTCGCCGGCGACAACGCCCGCAACATCATCGGCGGCGAGCTGGGCGACGACGCCCTTATCGGCAATGGCGGCGACGATGCCCTGTCCGGTGAAGGCGGAGCCGACAACGTCAATGGCGGCGACGGCAATGACCGCGTGGTCGGTGGCGCCGGAGCCGACAATCTGAGCGGCGGCATCGGCAATGATTCGATCGACGCCGGCACCGAGAACGACCAGGTCTTCGGCCAGGCCGGCAACGATGTCCTCTATGGCGGCGCCGGCGACGACGCGCTCGACGGCGGCGACGGCAACGACGTGCTCGAAGGCGCGGCCGGCGCCGACAATCTGATCGGCGGCAACGGCATCGACACGGTGAGCTATGCCAGCTCCGCCGCCGGCGTGACCGTGGCGCTGGGCGGCGTCTCCACCGGCGGCGATGCCACCGGCGACGTCATGTCCGGCATCGAGCAGGTGATCGGCTCCGGCTTCGCCGACAGCATCAGCGGCGACGCCAATGCCAACACCTTGTGGGGCATGGCCGGCGACGACGTGCTGATTGGCGGCATCGGGGCCGATGTGCTGAAGGGCGGAGCCGGCAACGACACCTTCGGCTATCTCAGCGTGGCCGACAGCACCATTGCAGCCGCCGGCCGGGACACGATCCTCGACTTCACCACCGGCGACAAGATCAATCTATCCCTGATCGACGCCAATGGTGACGGCCCCGGCGACGCCGCCTTCACCTTCGGCACCGGTGCCTTCACCGGCGCCGGGCAGATCCGGGTCCTGGCCGCCGGCGGCAACCGCTACGGCGTCTATCTCGAGACCACCGGCAACAATGTCGAGGACGCCCTCATCACCGTCTATTCCGACCATGCCCTGACCGTGGCGGATTTCGTGCTGTAGCACGGTCACGCGCGGCACCCCGCAGGCGAGCGGAATTCGTCACGTTCGCCTGCGCCGCGGCCGTCCCGCTCGTCCGAACCAGATCCGCCAGCCCGGCGCAAGGGCCGGCGGGCCTTTGCGTTCGCAGGGCGTGCATATTATGGTAATATATAGAAGTTTATTTTAATCCGTTGGATCGGCACGTCCAGTTTTCCTTCCAAAGAGATTCGGAGCCTTTGGGAGCACGGCGTCGATCGCAACAGCTCGATCCAAACACGGCCGATCCAGCCGCGATATCCGATCGAGACCAACAGGGGGAGTGTTCCGTGGCGGTTTTCTCCGTGCTCAACGGCACCGGACTGAACGGCGCCGGCATCCGGTTCGGCACTCTGTCGCAGATCGGAAGCTCGGGCGGTTCGACTCTTCCGGCCATCGCGCCAACGGCCGGAAGCATCTCTTTCAACGACGGCGGGGTGCTGTCGGTGACCGGGACCGGAATGTCGGTTAGCTTTCTGCCATTCCCAAGCTTCGGCGGCACCGTCACCGACCTGGCCTACGCCAAGCCGGCGGGCACCCCGATCTTCTCGATCACCGGCATGAGCACGCCGCTGTCGACTGTGGCCTCCGGCCTCATCACCCCCGGCGGCGAACTGGCCGCGCTGGCCGCCATCTTCTCGGGCGCCGACACCATCGGCGGCTCGACCCAAGCCGACCTGCTGATGGGCTTCGACGGCAACGACACCCTCAATGGCGGCAATGGCAACGACACCCTCCGCGGCGGCGCCGGCGGTGACATCCTGAACGGCGGCGCCGGCTCGGACTTCGCCAACTACCAGGGATCGAGCGTCGCAGTGTTCATCGACCTGGCGAACAACACGGTCTCCGATGGCGACGCCGCTGGCGATACGCTGATCGACATCGAGAACCTCTACGGCTCCAGTTTCGACGACACCATGGAAGGCAGCAATGCCCGCAACATCATCGGCGGCGAGGATGGCGGCGACCTGATCGACGGCAATGCCGGCGACGACGCGCTCTCCGGCGAGAATGGCGAAGACATCATCAGCGGCGACGACGGCAACGACCGGATCGTCGGCGGCGGCGACGGTGACTTCCTGCACGGCAATGCCGGCGATGATTCGATCGATGCCGGGTCGGGCAGCGATGTCGTCACCGGCGATGACGGCAACGACAATCTCTTTGGCAGCACCGGGGACGACAAGCTGGACGGCGGCGCCGGCAACGACATTCTCGAAGGGGGCGACCACGGCGACGGCATCGATCAGCTGACCGGCGGCGACGGCATCGACACGCTCAGCTACGCCAGCTCGGCCGCCGGGGTGTCGGTCAACCTGGCCACCGGTGCCGTGTCCGGCGGCGACGCCGCGGGCGACACCTTCACCGGCTTCGAGCAGGTCCTGGGCTCGGGCTTCGACGACACGCTGACCGGCAACGCCGGCGCCAACACGATCTGGGGCATGGCCGGCAACGACGTGCTCACGGGAGGCGGCGGGGCCGATGTGCTGAAGGGCGGCGCCGGCAACGACAGCTTCCGCTATGTCGCGGTCGGCGACAGCACCGTCGCGGCCGCCGGCAGGGACACGATCACCGACTTCACCACCGGCGACAAGATCGACCTGTCGGCGATCGATGCCAATGGCGCCGGCCCCGGCGACGCCGCCTTCACCTTCGGCACCGGCGCCTTCACCGGGGCCGGGCAGATCCGGGTCCTGGCCTTCGCCGGCGGCCGCTACGGCGTCTATCTCGAGACCACCGGCAACAATGTCGAGGACGCGCTTATCACCGTCTATTCCGACCATGCCCTGACCGCGGCGGACTTCGCGCTGTAGATGTCTGTCGGTCCCGCCCTCTCTCCGCCACAACCGGGGGAGGGCGGGACCCCGCCGTTGCGTCGCTCCATTCGCGGCATTATCGAGAAATTGCCTGGAAATTTAATTTCCAAATATCGCCGCTTCCTTGCGTTCTTTACCGGGCTATTGGAACTCTCTCGCACCGCCAAGGATTTTGCCCAATCTTTGATCAATCCCGATCCAAACGACCGCGAGCGTCGTGCTTTCACATGACCGGGACATGCAGATTGGGGAGGTATTTCCATGGCAGTTTTCTCCGTGCTGAACGGCACAGGACTGAACGGCAACGGCATCCAGTTCGGGACGTTGTCGCAGATCTCATCCTCAGGCATCGCCGGCATTCCGCTCATCACGCCGACCATCGGCACCGTCCCTTTCAACGACCTGGGGGTGCTGACCATCCTCGGGGTCGGGATGTCGTTCATTCCTCTGAACACCTTCGGCGGCACCGTCACCAGCCTGAACTACGGCAAGATCGTGCCGGTGTTCTCGATCACCGGCATGAGCACCCCGCTGGCGGATGTGGCCGCCGGGTTCCTCACCCCCGGCGGCGAGATGGCGGCGCTGGCCACCATCTTCTCGGGGGCCGATACCATCGGCGGATCGAGCCAGGCCGACCTGCTGATGGGCTTCGACGGCATCGACACCATCAACGGCGGCGACGGCAACGACACGCTTCGCGGCGGTGCCGGCGGCGATATCCTGGACGGCGGCAATGGCCTGGATTTCGCCAACTACCAGGGGTCGACCGACGTCTTCGTCAACCTCGAGGCGAACCTGATCTTCGGCGGCGACGCCACGGGCGATGTACTGATCAGCATCGAGAACCTGTACGGGTCCAGCGGCAACGACTTCCTTGCCGGAAACGCCGTCCGCAACATCATCGGCGGCGAGAATGGCGGCGACAACATCGACGGCAACGGCGGCGACGACGCGCTCTCGGGCGAGGCCGGCGACGACGGCATCGACGGCGGCGACGGCAACGACCGGATCGTCGGCGGCGCCGGGGTCGACACCCTGTCCGGCGATGCCGGCAATGATTCGATCGATGGCGGCGCCGACAATGACAGCACCTTCGGCAATGCCGGCAACGACAGCATCACCGGCGGCGGCGGGGTCGATGTGCTCGACGGCGGCGACGACAACGACTATCTCGAGGGCGGGGCGGGGGCCGACAGCCTCACCGGCGGCAACGGCATCGACACGGTCAGCTATGCCAGCTCGGCCGCCGGGGTGTCGGTCAACTTGGCCACCGGTGCCGTTTCCGGCGGCGATGCCGTGGGCGACACCTTCAGCGGCATCGAGCAGGTGCTGGGCTCCGGCTTCGCCGACACGCTGACCGGCAACACCGGCGCCAACACGCTGTGGGGCATGGCCGGGAACGATGTGCTCACCGGGGGCCTCGGCGCCGACACGCTGAAGGGCGGCGCCGGCAACGACACCTTCCGTTATGTCGGAACCGGCGACAGCACCGTCGCGGCCGCGGGCCGGGACACGATCACGGACTTCACCACCGGCGACAAGATCGACCTGTCGGCGATCGACGCCAATGGCGAAGGCCCCGGCGACGCCGCCTTCACCTTCGGCACCGGCGCCTTCACCGCCGCCGGCCAGATCCGGGTCGTGGCCGCCGGCGGCGGTCGCTACGGCGTCTACCTCGAGACCACCGGCAACAATGTCGAGGACGCGCTCATCACCGTCTATTCCGATCACGCCCTGACCGCGGCGGATTTCGTGCTGTAGCACTTGGCGATCCCGCCCTCCCTCCGCCGCAACCGGGGAGGGCGGAATCCCGCCGCCACGCCGCTCGGACCATTCTCGGAAAATTGCCTGGAAGCTTAATTTCCAGGCACTCGCCGTTTCCTTGCGTTTTTTGCCGAGGCGCCGGAACTCGCTCGAACTGCAGAAGATTTTGCCCAATCCTTGATCAAACCGATCCAAACGGCCGCAAGCGTCGTGCTTTCGCATGATCGGGACACGCAGAGTTAGGGGAGGTCTTCATGGCAGTTTTCTCCGTGCTCAACGGCACCGGGCTGAACGGCAACGGCATCCAGTTCGGCACGCTGTCGCAGATCGCATCCTCGGGCGTCGCCGGCTTCCCGCTCATCACGCCGGTCGTCGGCACCGTCCCGTTCCTCGACGGGGGGCTGCTGGGCGTCACCGGGACGGGAATGTCGTTCATTATTCCGAACACGTTCGGAGGCACCGTTGACAGCCTGACCTACACCAAGGTTGGGATACCGATCTTCTCCATCACCGGCATGAGCACGGCGCTGGCGGATGTGGCCGCCGGCTTCCTCACCCCCGGCGGCGAGATGGCGGCGCTGGCGATCATCTTCTCGGGGGCCGATACAATCGGCGGATCGAGCCAGGCCGATCTGCTGATGGGCTTCGACGGCAACGACACCATCAATGGCGGCGACGGCAACGACACGCTCCGCGGCGGCGCCGGCGGCGATACCCTGAACGGCGGCAACGGCTCGGACTTCGCCAACTATCAGGGGTCGAGCGATACCGTCTTCATCGATCTGCAGGCCAACCTGAACTTCAGTGGCGACGCCACGGGCGACACGCTGATCAGCATCGAGAACCTGTACGGCTCCAGCCATGACGACACCATGTCCGGCGACGCCGGCCGCAACATCCTCGGCGGCGAGGGCGGTCGCGACGCCCTGGACGGCCGCGGCGGCGACGATGCGCTGTCGGGCGAGGCCGGCGACGACATCCTCAGCGGCAGGGACGGCAATGACCGGCTGGTCGGTGGCGACGGGGCCGACCAGCTGTCCGGCGAGGCCGGCAACGACTCGGCCGATGGCGGCACCGGCAACGACTCCATCTTCGGCGAGGCCGGCAACGACAGCTTCTTTGGCGGCACCGGCGACGACACGCTCGACGGCGGCGACGACAACGACATCCTCGAAGGCGGGGCCGGGGCCGACACTCTCACCGGCGGCAACGGCATCGACACGGTCAGCTATGCCAGCTCGGCCGCCGGGGTGTCGGTCAACCTGGCCACCGGTGCCGTCTCCGGCGGCGACGCCGCCGGCGACATCCTGTCCGGCTTCGAGCAGGTGCTGGGGTCCGGCTTCGACGACACGCTGACCGGCAACGCCGGCGCCAACACCCTGTGGGGCATGGCCGGCAACGACGTGCTCGCGGGCGGCGGCGGCGCCGATGTGCTGAAGGGCGGCGCCGGCAACGACAGATTCGTCTATTTCAGCGTGGCCGACAGCACTGTCGCGGCCTCGGGCCGGGACACGATCACCGACTTCACCACCGGCGACAAGATCGACCTGTCGGCGATCGACGCCAACGGCGCCGGTCCGGGCGATGCCGCCTTCACCTTCGGCACCGGCGCCTTCACCGCCGCCGGCCAGATCCGGGTCCTGGATTTCGGTGGCGGACACTACGGCGTCTACCTCGAGACCACCGGCAACAATGTCGAGGACGCCCTCATCACCGTCTATTCCAACCACGTCCTGACCGCGGCGGATTTCGTGCTGTAGCCGCAGCGGACGCCAGATGATCCAGCAGCCGGCGGAAATTTCCTTCCGCCGGCTCGATGCTTCCTTGCGTTCTTCGCGGCGGCGCCGCGAAGACCCTCGAACTGCCGCGAATTTTGCACGATCTTGAGCTGCTCTCGATCCAGGACGGCCGCAACGGCCGCGATTTCGGATGATCGGGGCGCTCTCGGGGGTTTCCCATGGCGGCTTTCATCACGAACAGCAGCACGGGCCTCAACGGCAACGGCATCCAGTTCGGCACGCTGTCGCAGATCGCATCCTCGGGCTTCTCAGGCCCCCCGCTCCTCATCGGGGGCGTCATCGCAGCCTTCAACTTCAACGACACCGGATCGTTGACCCTCCTCGGAACAGGGCTGTCGTTCACCCCGCCATCGACCTTCGGCGGCACCGCGACCGAGCTGACCTACATGAAGCCGGGGCTGGTCTTCTCCATCACCGGCATGAACACGCCGCTGGCGACCCTGGCCGGTCTCATCATCGGCGGCGACGAACTGGCGATGCTTGCCACCATCTTCACCGGCGACGACGTCATCACCGGTTCGACCCTGGCCGACCGGCTGATCGGCTTCGACGGCGTCGATACCATCAGTGGCGGCGACGGCGGCGACACGCTGCGCGGCGGTGCCGGCGGCGACACCCTCGACGGCGGCGCCGGTTCGGATTTCGCCAACTACCAGGGATCGAGCGCCGGGGTCTCGATCGACCTGCAGACCAACGTGGCTTCCGGCGGCGACGCCCAGAACGACACGCTGATCAACATCGAGAACCTGTACGGCTCCAGCCACGACGACATCCTCGCCGGCAACGCCGGCCGCAACATCATCGGCGGCGAGCTCGGCGACGACCTGCTCCAGGGCCGGGCCGGCGACGATGCCCTCTCCGGCGAGGCCGGCGCCGACTTCCTCGACGGCGGCGACGGCAACGACCGGCTGGTCGGGGGCGCCGGGGCCGACATCCTGCATGGCGAAGGCGACAATGATTCGATCGATGCCGGGGCCGACAACGACCAGGTCCATGGCGACGCCGGCAACGACGTCCTCTTCGGCGGCTCCGGCATCGACAACCTCGAAGGCGGCGACGGCAACGACGTGCTCGAAGGCGGGGCCGATGCCGACGTCCTGCAGGGCGGCGCCGGCATCGACACCGCCTCCTATGCCAGCTCATCCGCCGGCGTGACCGTGGTGCTGGGCGGCGTCTCCTCGGGTGGCGACGCGGCCGGCGACACCTCCAGCAGCGTCGAGCAGGTGATCGGCTCGGGCTTCGCCGACTCGATCACCGGCACCGCCGGCGCCAACACCCTGTGGGGCATGGCGGGGAACGACGTGCTGATCGGAGCCGGCGGCGCCGACGTGCTAAAGGGCGGCGCCGGCAACGACACCTTCGCCTACTTCGCGGTCGGCGACAGCACCGTCGCGGCAGCCGGCCGGGACACGATCACGGACTTCACCACGGGCGACAAGATCGACCTGTCGGCGATCGACGCCAATGGCGAGGGCCCCGGCCACACCGCCTTCACCTTCGGCACCGGCGCCTTCACCGCCGCCGGGCAGATCCGGGTCCTGGCCTTCGCCGACAACCGCTACGGCGTCTATCTCGAGACCACCGGCAACAAGCTGGAGGACGCCATCATCACCGTCTATTCCGACCATGCCCTGACCGCGGCGGATTTCGTGCTGTAGCAGCGCAACCGCCGCGCCCGCCCTTCCCCGTCCGCAACCGGGGGAGGGCGGGACCCCGTCACAGAAAAGAGTCATACTTCGCCGCAACAGCGCCCGAACAACGGCCATCAGTTCGGCGGTCCGAAAGCACTCGTGACCGTTTTATTAATTTTTGCACCTGCGAGATCGAAGACGACATCAAGATGTTGTTTGCCGACGACGCGTCGGTTATACGGACGGTATATGACCGCCGAAGGACCGCCGCCTATGGAACAGGTGACGCGCTACCGCACCATCTGGATCTCGGACGTCCATCTCGGCACCCGGGCCTGCAACGCCAGTCTCCTCCTCGACTTCCTGAAGCACACCGAGTCCGACACGCTGTACCTTGTCGGCGACATCGTCGACGGCTGGCGGCTGAAGAAGAGCTGGTACTGGCCGCAGCCGCACAACGACGTGATCCAGAAGCTGCTGCGCAAGGCTCGCAAGGGCACCCGCGTGCTGTACATCCCCGGCAACCACGACGAGGCGGCCCGCCAGTTCGTCGGCCAGAGCTTCGGCGATGTCGACCTCGCCGACGACTGCATTCACGAGACCGCGGACGGCCGCCGCTTCCTGGTGATCCATGGCGACCAGTTCGACGTCGTGGTGCGCTACGCCAAATGGCTCGCACATGTCGGCGACAAGGCCTATGAGCTGCTGCTGCACACCAACACCGTCCTCAACCTGGTGCGCCGCCGCCTCGGCTTCTCCTATTGGTCGCTCTCGGCCTATATGAAGCAGCGGGCCAAGCGCGCGGTCGAGTTCGTCGGCCGGTTCGAGATCGCGCTGGTCGAGGAGGCCAGGCGGCGCGGCGTGGACGGGGTGATCTGCGGCCACATCCACACCGCCGAGCTGAAGGACATGCAGGGCATGACCTATGTCAACGACGGCGACTGGGTGGAGAGCTGCACCGCGCTGGTGGAGCATGACGACGGCCGCCTGGAGATCCTGCACTGGGCGGACATCGTGGCGATCCGCGACGCGGCGGCGATGCCGGAGTCCGCGCTGAAGCCGCAGCGCGCCGCTTGAGCCGGGATCGGATATAGTCTCCGTGGACATGGCAGTGACGGGGCCGGCAGTCGGCTGATGCGGATCCTGAATATCAGCGACGCCTGGCTGCCCCAGGTCAACGGGGTGGTGCGCACCATCGAGTCGACCCGCGACGAGCTGCGCCGCCGCGGCCATGTGGTCGAGGTGATCGGCCCCGACCGCTTCACCTCGATCCCCTGCCCGACCTATCCCGAGATCCGCCTGGCGATCGGCCAGAGCCGGCGCATGGCCCGGCTGATCGACGAGTTCGACCCGGACGCCATCCACATCTCGACCGAAGGCCCGCTGGGCTGGGCGGCGCGGCGCTACTGCATCCGCCGGCGGCTGTCTTTCACCACCTCGTTCCACACCCAGTTCCCGGAATACGTCCAGCTGCGCACCGGCATGCCGCTGGCCTCGACCTACGCCCTGCTGCGGCATTTTCACCGTGCCGCCAGCGCCGTGATGGTGGCGACCGACACGCTGGAGCGGAACCTGCAGCACCGCGGCTTCCGCCGCCTGGCGCGCTGGAGCCGCGGCGTCGACACCGACCGCTTCCGCCCGGCCCAGCGCGGAGCCCAGGGGACTAGGCATGAGCGCCCGCGCCACCTCTATGTCGGTCGGGTGGCGGTGGAGAAGAACCTCGACGCCTTCCTGTCGCTGCCCCTGGACGGCGAGAAGGTGGTGGTCGGCGGCGGCCCGTCCCTGCCCGCCTTCCAGGCCCGCTACCCGGACGTCACCTTCACCGGGTCGAAGGAGGGGCAGGATCTGGTCGACGCCTATGCCGCCGCCGACGTCTTCGTCTTCCCGTCGCGCACCGACACCTTCGGCCTGGTGATGCTGGAGGCCCTGGCCTGCGGCGTGCCGGTCGCGGCCTATCCGGTGCAGGGCCCGGCCGACGTCATCGGCGACGCCCCGGTCGGCCGGCTGGACGAGGATCTCGGCCGTGCCATCCGCGAGGCCTTGAAGGTGCCATCGGAGGAGTGCCGCAGTTTTGCGCTGCGCTATTCCTGGGAGGCATGTACAGATCAGTTCCTGACTCATCTGCACCCCTTCCGATGACCCCGACCCAGTCTGGATGATCTACACGCTGTATCGTTGGCTGACCGACGCCGCCGGCCCCTTCGTGCCCCTGCTGCTGGCCCGGCGCACCGCCGCCGGCCGCGAGGACCCCGCCCGCCGCGGCGAGCGGCTGGGCCATGCCAGCATTCCCCGCCCGGCGGGCCCGCTGATCTGGGTCCATGCCGCCAGCGTCGGCGAGGTGCTGTCGGTGCAGGTGCTGGTGCGCCGCCTGCTGGAGCGCGACCCGCGCCTCTCGGTCCTGGTCACCACCGGCACCGTCACCTCGGCCCGGCTGATCGCCGAGCGGCTGCCGGACCGGGCGATGCACCAGTTCGCGCCGCTCGACCGCATGGCCTTCGTCCGCCGCTTCCTCGACCATTGGAAGCCGAACCTGGCGATCTGGGTCGAATCCGAGATCTGGCCGAACATGCTGATGGAGACCGAGAAGCGCGGCCTGCCGATCGCCCTGGTCAACGCGCGGATGTCTGAGCGGTCGTTCCGGCGCTGGCGCCGGCTGCCTCGGCTGATCCGCCGGCTGGTCGGCATCTTCCGGGTGATCCTGCCCTGGGACGAGCGCTCGGCCCGCAACTTCCGCGCCCTCGGCGCCCGCGGCGTCGGCCAGGTCGGCAACCTGAAATTCTCCTCCGACCCGCCGGATGCCGAGCTCGAGGCGCTGGCGGCAATGCGCGCCGCGATCGGCCGCCGCCCGGTCTGGCTGGCCTCCAGCACCCATGCGGGGGAGGAGGAGCAGATCATCCAGGCGCACAAGGCGCTGGCGGCGAAGCGCCCCGGCCTCCTGACCGTGCTGGCGCCGCGCCACCCCGATCGCGGCGAGGAGATCGCCGGCCTGGCCGAAGCAGCCGGCCTGCGCGCCGTCCGCCGCAGCCAGGCGAAGCTGCCCTGGACCGACACCGACATGCTGGTCGCCGACACCATCGGCGAGATGGGGATCTGGCTGCGGGTCTGCCCGGTCGCCTTCATCGGCGGCTCGCTGGTGCCGTTCGGCGGCCACAACCCGATCGAGGCGGCACAGCTCGGCGCCGCTCTGGTCTACGGCCCGCACATGACCAACTTCCCGGACATCACCGCCCAGCTCGGCCAGGCCCGCGGCGCCATGCCGGTGGGCGATGCCGCCGCCCTGACCGCCGCGGTCAACCGGCTGCTGGACGACCCGGTGGAGCGCCGCCGCATGGCCCGCGCCGCCGGCGCCGTGGCCCAGCGCAACCGCGGCGTGGTCTCCACCGTGATGGCGACGCTGGAGCCGCTGATCACGCCGATCCTGGCGTGACCGGGGACGCCGGATGAAAACCCCCGGCTTCTGGTATCGCCCGGAGGCGACGCCGGCGGCCCGGCTGCTGGCCCCGGCCGGCGCCCTCTACGACCTCGCCTCGCGCCTGCGCCGAGCCCTGGTCAAGCCGCAGCGGGCGCCGGTGCCGGTCATCTGCGTCGGCAATCTGGTGGCGGGCGGCGCCGGCAAGACCCCGGTGGCGCTGGCCCTGGCCCGCCGCCTGGCCGAGATCGGCATCGCCGTCCACGTCCTCAGCCGCGGCCATGGCGGCTCGCTGGCTGGGCCGGTACGGGTCGACCGGCATTCGGCCGCCGAGGTCGGCGACGAGCCGCTGCTGCTGGCCCGGGCGGCGCCGGCCTGGATATCGCGCGACCGCCCGGCCGGAGCCCGCGCCGCCGCGGCGGCCGGGGCGCAGCTGATCCTGATGGATGACGGCTTCCAGAATCCGAGCCTGGCCAAGGACCTGTCCTTCCTGGTGGTCGACGGCACGAGCGGTTTCGGCAACGGCCGGATCCTGCCCGCCGGCCCCCTGCGCGAACACCCGGAACATGGGCTCGCCCGGGCCGACGCCCTAGTGATCATGGGCCCGGATCGGGCCGGGATCCGCGTGCTGGCCGCCCGCCACGGCCCGCCGGGCCGGCTCGGCCTGCCGGCTCTGGGCGCCCGGCTGGTCCCCTCGCCCGAGGACGCCGCCCGGCTGCGCGGCCGCAAGGTCCTGGCCTTCGCCGGCATCGGCCGGCCGGAAAAATTCTTCGCCACCCTGGCCGAGCTGGGGGCGGAGATCGCCGGCGCCGTCCCCTACCCCGACCACCACGCCTACACCCCGGACGAGGTGATGCGCCTGGTCGAGACGGCGCAGGAGCGCGGCGCCGTGCCGGTGACGACCGAGAAGGACCTGGTCCGCCTGCCGCCCGAGGCCCGGCCGATGGTCGAGGCGCTGCGGGTCGAGCTGGTGTGGGACGACCCCGCCGCCGTCGACGCGGTGCTGGAGCCGGTGGTGCGGCAGGTCCTGCGCGACTGACCCGGGGCCGACGCCGCGCCCCCCCCGGGTCAGGGTCGAGGCCCGCTACAGCACGAAATCGGCCGCCTGCAGCGTGATGGCCCCGGTCAGGACGATGCTGAAATCGGCGATGCCGTCGCCGCTGACATCGCCGCTGACCGTCGTCTGGCTGCCGGAGACGACCGCGCGCAGCTCGCCCGCATTGTGGGTGAAGGCGGCGGCGCCGATGAAGCCGAACGCCTGGTCGTTCGCCACGCCGGTGTTCGCGTCGATCGACGCCAGATCGATCCTGTCGGCCTGGGCATGGCTGAAATCGGCGATCACGTCGGCAGCGTTGCCGACCGTGCTGTCGGCGATCGCGGCATAGACGAAGTGGTCGGCCCCGGCGCCACCGCCCAGCGTGTCCTTGCCGGCGGCACCCCGCAGCACGTCGTCGCCGGCGTTGCCGACCAGCGTGTTCGCCACGGCATTGCCGACCAGGATGTCGCCGACGTTGCTGCCATAGACCACTTCGATATCGGCCAGGGTGTCGCCCTGGGCATTGCCGCCGCTGCCGGTGCCGAGAGTCAGATCGACCGTCACGCCGACGGCGCTCTCGCTGTACATCGCGGTGTCGATGCCGTCCCCGCCCTGCAGGATGTCGGCCCCGGCTCCTCCTCGCACCGTATCGTTCCCGTCGTCGCCGACCAGCGTGTCGGCCCCGTTGCCGCCGCCAAGTGCATCGTTGCCGTAGCTGCCGACCAGTCCGTTGTCTGCGTCGTTGCCGAGGATGAGGTCGTCGACGTGGCTGCCATAGACGGTTTCGATGCTGCTCAGGATGTCGCCCTGGGCGTTGCCGCCGGTGCCGGTGCCGGCGACGAGATCGATCGTCACGCCGACGCTGCTCTCGCTGTACAGCACGGCATCGGTTCCGCCATCGCCGGCCAGCAGGTCGGCCCCCGCGCCCCCGCGCAGCACGTCATTGCCGTCGCCGCCAGTCAGCGTGTCGGCGCCGTCCATGCCCTGGAGGCTGTCGTTGCCGCCGAAGCCGGAGAGCACGTTGTCCACGGCCGAGCCGGTCAGCACGTCGCCGAAGCCCGTGCCCTGGATGTTCTCGATATCGGCGCCGATCAGATCGCCCTGGGCCTCGCCGCCCGTCGCCAGCTGCACCGTCAGGTTGACCGACACCCCGGCGGCGCCGTTGTAGTCGATCGTGTCGATGCCGCTGCCCCCGCTCAAAATGTCCGCCCCGGCCCCGCCCTGCAGGAAATCGGCGCCGGCGCCGCCGTTGAGCGTGTCGTTGCCCGCGAGACCGTAGAGACCATCGTCGCCGCCATAGCCGTCCAGAATATTGTTCGCGACCGACCCGGTCAGCCCGTCGCCGAAGCCGACCGTGCCCCGGAGGTTCTCGATATCGGCGCCGATCGCGTCGCCTTCGGCCTCGCCGCCCGAACCGGTGCCACCGATCGTCACGGTCACGCCCGCCGCGCCGTTGTAGTCGACGGTGTCGATGCCGGCGCCGCCGGTCAGGACATCCGCGCCGGCCCCGCCATCCATGAAATCGTCACCGCTGCCGCCATCCAGTACATCCTGGCCGCCCAGCCCATAGAGATGGTCGTTGCCGCCGAAGCCGGAGAGCCCATTGTCCGCGGCCGAGCCGGTCAGGGCATCGCCGAAGCCGTTCGTGCCGTGGATGTTTTCGATGTCGGTGCCGATCACGTCGCCCTGGGCCTCGCTGCTGCCCGTGCCGATGCCGCCGATGGCGACGGTCACCCCGGCGGCGCCGCTGTAGTCGACGGTGTCGATGCCGGCGCCGCCGTTCAACGTGTCCGCGCCGACGCCCCCTTGCAGGAAATCATTGCCGTCGCCGCCGCTGAGCACGTCGTCGCCGGCCTTGCCGTAGAGGAGGTCATCGCCGCTGAAGCCCCAGAGCCCGTTGACTGCGGCGGAACCGGTCAGGCCATCATTGCTGCCGGTGCCCTGGACATTCTCGATGTCGGCCCCGATCACATCGCCCTGGGCCTCGCCGCCGGACGCGGTCAGCGTCGTCAAATTGACGGTCACGCCGGCGCCGTTGTAGTCGATCGTGTCGATGCCGTCGCCACCGAGCAGCGTGTCCGCGCCGGTCCCGCCTTGCAGGAAATCGTTGCCGTCCTCCCCTTCCAGCGTGTCGTTGCCGGCAAGGCCGAACAGGTGATCATCGCCCTGGAGGCCGACGAGGATGTTGTCTGCCGCCGATCCGGTCAGATAATCGCTTGAGTTCGCGCCAGAGATGTTCTCGACATCGGCGCCGATCACGTCGCCCGCGGCGCCGCCCGAACCGGTGCCGCCGATCGTGACGACCACGCCAACCACGGTGGTGTCGTAGGAGAGCCAATCGATGCCGGCGCCGCCGTTCAGCGTGTCCGCCCCGGCGTCACCCTGCAGCGAATCGTTGCCGTCGCCACCATTGAGAATGTCGTTGCCGTCCGCGCCGAAAAGATGATCGTTGCCGGCCAGGCCGTTGATCGTATCGCCGGCCGCGGTGCCGGAAAGAGTGTTGTTCCCGGCGTCGCCGTTAATCGTCGACATCAAATGTCCTCATCCCTGCAAGCGAGGCTGCCGAATGGGTTCGCCCCGGAGATCGGGAGGCGCCACGCATCGCCCCTGCCGATGATTCGGCAGGGTTGGCCGATTGATCGCATGGCCGAGCGGGACGTGTCTTGGACCGGACGGCACCGGAATTGACTCGCGGTGCAGTCCGCATGCCGACGCCTGGTCGCCTATCGCATTGCGGTCGGCGTGCAGCCGAAGCGGCGCCGGAAGCAGCGGTTGAAGTAGGAGACGTCGCTGAAACCGGCCGTGAGGGCGAGATCGCCGATGCGCAGGGCATCGGATCGCCGGTCGCCGAGCAGGATCGCGGCCCGCTGCAGGCGCAGCTCCAGCACGCGCTCCGCGAACCCCGCCCCGGTCTGCTGCAGCAGGTCGTGGAGGTACCGCACGGAGAGGCCGAGGCGGCGCGCCAGTGACGCCGCCGAGAAGCCCGGCTCGGTGTAGCCGTCGCGGATGCCGGCGAGCACCGCGTCGGTCCGCGCCGCACGCAGGCCCCGCGACGCCACCTGCCCCGCCGCCTCTCCCCTGCCGCCAAGGACGAGCGTGAGGAGGCCCAGCAGGGTGGTCGAGATATGGGCGGCCAGGGCGGGATCGCCGTCGGCCGGGACCTCGCCCACGAGCTTGAGATAATTGCGCAGGAAGGCCAGCGCGGCATTGGAGCGGCCGATGGCGAGAAGATCGTCCACGCCGCCGACCGTCCCCCGCATCAGTTCCCCCGGCACGATCAGGTTCTGCCAGACGTGAATTCCGTCCCGCGCCGGCTCGCCGCCGACCAGCGAGCCGCATTCCTGCGCCGAGATCAGCGCGGCCGCGCCCGGCGCCAGCGCCATCTCGCGCCCGACATGCAGGCCGCCGACCATGCCGGCGCCCGCATTGATCATCAGGCAATAGACATCCTGGCCGTCGGCCTGGAGGTCGTGCGGGGTCCGCGTGACGCTGTGCACCGTGCCGCTGAAGCGGCCGAGCCCGACCGCACCGTAGAACGCGATCTCGAGCTCCGCCCGAAAGGGGGCGTCGTCCGAGATCCTGATGTCGAAGGATCCGATATTGGCGACGTAGAGATCGCGCCACAGCGAGAAGCGCGACCGCTCGTCAAGGTCATGCGGCAGGGCCTGGGACGAGAAACGGATGCCCTGCATCGCCAACGTCCCCGTAAGAACTAGAATATTTTCATATGCATGTTAGGCCTCCCGGCGCCGTCGGACAATGCTTGCGGCTACTGGCGTGGCTCCCGGCGCGGCGCGCCCCAGCTCAGGGTCGAGACCATGGTGAGATCCAGCTGCCCGTCGGTCGCGAAGGGACGCAGCAGCGCCTCGAGCTCGCGGTCGAATTCGGTGGCCAGGGCCTCGCCCATCACGGCGCGGCTCCAGGTCGCGCGCGAATGCTGGCCGCGGATGAACTCGGCGAGACCCTGCCGGACCGTGAACGAAAATTCCTTGCGGCCGGCGATGTCCATCCAGGCCTCGTGGCGCCCGGCCTCCGCCGCGGCGCCGGCCGGATCGTAGCGGCCGCCGACCCGGGCGAGCCACCGCGCCAGGAACGCCGTCCAGGCTTCGTCACCGCAGGGCGCGACCGCCGGCTCGTCGCCGCCGATCACCGCCAAGGTCCCGGTCCAGCCCGCCAGCTTCGGGAACACCGCTTGGTGGTCGAGCCAGTGGATCGATGTGCCGGCCGTGACCAGGTCGAAGCCGCGATCGGTCCGGTACGCCTCGGCCGTGTCGCAGGTCCAGGCGATGCCGCCATGCCGGCCGGCATCCGCAGCCCGGCCGGCGTCGATCATCGCCGCGGAGGGATCCAGCGCCACCACCTCGGCGAAGTGATCGGCCAGGACGATGGCGACCTTGCCCGGCCCGCAGCCCAGATCCAGCGCCCGGCCGCGCCCCGCCACCTGTCCGAGCAGGAACGCGTACAGTTCCGGCGCATAGGGCGGTCGGGCCGCATAGCAGCGGGCGACATCGGCATCGGCAAAGGCCGAGGCGACGGCCCGGCGCGCCGAGGGGCTGGTGGCGATGCGCCCGGGACGATGCATGGGGCCTCCGCTGGTCGACGGGCCATGATAGCCCGCACGCCGGAAATATCGAGCCGGCGCGCCCATGATCCCGAGCGACGGGTCTTCCGCCGGCCGACCGCATTCGGCTCGAAGCGGGACTTCTCCGCGAAGGTGTTGGATGTCTGCCCCACTATCCTTTTGCGACATTCGGGGCCCGCCGCGCTCATTCGGACTGAACGCTTGCGTCGGTAGTGCTAGCGGATTTACAGGTTGGTCTTGTAAGCAGGTTGCCATGCGAAACGCGCCCAGATCGCGGGCCGGAAGCGGACAGGGGGAGCGGACCGATTCGTTGATCGCCGGCTCTGCCTCGAAGCTCTCCACCGCCGACCTCAACAGCCTCATGCGGGCGCTTGAGATCGATGTCATCGCTCTTACCGAGATGTTGATTCCATCGGGCCATCGCGCCGAGATGGGGACGATCGACGCGCCGGCGATCCATTACACAGTCAGCGGCAGGGGACGGATCTCGATCGGCAATGGGCCTTCGATGCCGCTCGAGCCCCATCTGCTCATCATCAAACCTCCGAACTTGCCGTTCGCGATCGAAGTCGACGGAGCCGGCGGCCCGAAGACGCTCATCACCCGCGATTGCTGGACGCGGCATGACGGCGTGTTGCGCATCGGCATGCCGGCCGCGCAGCCTGAAATCATCCAGATCTGCGGCTTCTTCAACGCATCCTTCGGCCATTCCGTCGGCTTGTTTCGCGAATTGCGGGAGCCGGTGGTCGAGAAATTCGAGCCGACCGACAAGATCGGCCTGAAGCTTCGCGAAGCGGTCGAGGAGCTTGGCGCGCAGGAGCTCGGCATGGGCGCCATGACGGCGTCCCTGCTGAAGCAGGTCATCGTCGCCCTGGTGAGGCGGTCGATGAAGTCCTCGCACAGCTGGACCGACCGGTTTTCGATTCTGGCGGACCGGCAGATCACGCGTGCCTTCGCCGACATGGTGGCGCGTCCGGGGGCCGCCCATACGGTCCAGAGCCTGGCGCACAGCGCCGGTCTGAGCCGGTCGGCGTTCATGGCGCGGTTCTCGGAGATCTTCGGCCGCTCGCCGATGGCCGTCGTTCGGGATCTCAGGATGCGGCAGGCGGCGGTCGATCTCACGACGACGTCGGCTCCGGTCGATGTCGTCGCCTACAACGCCGGCTACGAGAGCCGCTCGAGCTTCGTGCGAGCCTTCCGCAAAGCCTACAATGTCGATCCCAGCGAGTACCGGCAGAGCGTGAAGACCGGCGAGGGCGATAGGGGCGCTTGAGCCAAACACCGCGCTTCGAGGCAGCTCTCCCGCCGTGAGCTCGTACCCATCCGCGCCGCGACCCGACCGAGCTCTTTCCCGACCTTGCACCAGATGCGCGCACGTCTGGCGCGCTGATCCTCGACACCGGCCGGCTCCGGATTCCAGAATGCGTGTCCGCTCGTCCAGGGACGCCCGACGTGGGTTTCATCGCGCCGGCACCGGTGGCAGCGTGGCTTCACGATTTGGAAGTCGACGCGCTACCGCGCACAGGCAGGTGGACGATGAAGGCAATCATTGTGACGGACCAGGCGGCGGGAACGGCCGGGATGACGCTGGCCGAGCGGCCCGCGCCGCAGGCCGCGATCAACGACGTCGTCGTTGAGGTTCATGCGTCGGGATTCGTCCCGACTGAGCTGGCGTGGCCCTCGACCTGGACTGATCGCCTCGACCGTGACCGAACACCGTCGATCCCCGGGCACGAGCTGGCCGGAGTGGTCACCGCTCTCGGCTATGGCACGACGGGGCTGTCGGTGGGACAGCGGGTGTTCGGCCTCGCCGACTGGTATCGCGACGGCACCCTGGCGGAACACATAGCGATCGAGGCTCGCAACCTCGCGCCGCTGCCGGGCGACGTCGACTTCACGGTGGGCGCGAGCCTGCCGATCTCGGGCCTGACCGCGTGGCAGGGATTGTTCCAGCACGGCCGCCTGCAGGCGGGGCAGAGCGTCCTCGTGCACGGCTCGGCCGGCGCAGTCGGGTCGATGGTGATCCAGCTTGCAAAGGAGTCCGGCGCCTACGTCATCGGCACCGGACGCGCGGCCGACCGTCAGGCGGCGCTCGACTTCGGCGCTGAGGAATTTGTCGATCTCGACAACGATGGCCTGGAGGACGTCGGCGCCATCGATCTGGTGTTCGATGGCATCGGCGGTGACATCGGGAAGCGGTCCGCAGCCCTGATCCGAGCCGGAGGAACGCTGGTGTCCATCGTCGGGCCGGTCGAGGCCCGGCCTGCCGACGGCCTGGCGGTCGACTTCGTTGTCGAATCCGATCGCGCCCAGCTGGGTGAGATCGTCCAGCGGGTGCGGGACGGGCGACTGCGAACGCATATCGGCACCGTCTCGACCCTCGACGATGCCGTCGCCGCCTTCAACCCGACCGGGCGACGCCGGGGCAAGACGATCATTCGCGTCCGTCCCTAAAGCGACACGCACCTATCGATGCATGCGGCCGGCCGGCGCTGCCGGAACGGCCGGCTGCGTCCGCTTGGACGCGCCCGGGGCAACCCGGGAAGCGATCCATGGCTTCTGGAATGAGATGCCGAACAGGCTCCGTCCCAGCAGCATTTGCAGAAGAGAGAGCGAGATCGCTCTTTCACTTCAAACCATCCCTTGACCCATAGAACTCACCATGACCAACGGACACGCCATGGCCAACKCCGTCATCGACTGTATTTTGAGCCGCAGCGCCGCCAAGTACTACGACCCTGCTGCCACCTTGAGCGACGACCAGATCCGTGAGCTGGTGCGGATCGGCACCACCGCGCCGACATCCTTCCACCTGCAGAACTGGCGCTTCATGGCCGTCCGCACGCCCGAAGCCAAGGCCCGGCTGAAGCCGATCGCCTGGAACCAGCCCCCCATCACCGAAGCGTCCGTCACCTTCATCATCTGCGGCCAGCTGGCCGATTCCAGCGTGATCCCGGAGCGCCTGGCGCCGCTGGTGGAAGCCGGGATCATGCCGGCAGCGATGGTGCCGGAATGGGAGATCCCGGCACGCGGCCTGTATCGGGAGTACCCGCAGCGCCAGCGTGACGAGGCCGTGCGCTCCGGCGCCATCGGCGCGACGGCGATGATCTATGCGGCCCGCTCGCTGGGCCTGGGTTCGACGCCGATGATCGGTTTCGATGCCGAAGCGGTGGCCCGCGAGTTCGGACTGGCCGCGGACGAGGTGCCGGTCATGCTGCTGTCCGTCGGGGCGGAGCGTCCGGGAAACTGGCCGCAGAAGCCGCGCCGTCCGGTGGCCGAAGTGCTGGACCTCGTATGATCCCTCATAAAATCAGCAACTTGCGGAGAATACGATGGCAAGAGCCGCGGCTCTCAGGCCGGACCAGGTGCCGGCCGATTCCAAGCCGACTCTCGATACGTTCACCAGGAATATCGGGTTCACCCCGAACATGATGGCGACCTTCGCGCAGAGCCCGATCGCGTTCAACGCATGGGCCAATCTGCTCGGTTCCTTGAGCAAGGCGCTCGATGTGAAGACGCGTGACAGCATCGGCCTCGCTGTTTCTGAAGTGAATGGCTGCAACTACTGCCTGACGGTCCACAGCTTCACGGCCGAGCATATGGCCAAGCTGCCGGCCGATGAGATTGTTCTCGCGGAAGGGCCATGCCCGCGACCCGAAGCGGAACGCCGCTATCCAGTTTGCGCGCAAGGTCATCGAGACGCGAGGCAATGTCGGTGACGCCGATCTGAAAGCCATCCGCGATGCCGGCTACACGGATGCGAATGTCATGGAGATCGTCGCGCTGGTGGCCATGTACTCCCTGACGAACTTTTTCAATAACGTGTTCGATCCCGAGAAGGACTTTCCCGCCGTTACGCCGGCCGGCTCGATCTGAACTTTACCTGGTCGTGTCGACCATCTCCGAGAATCGTTGGAGACTTCATGTGAATCGAGCGTAACGCCAAGCCCAGATGCACCCGGAAGAAATTCTTGGGAGCCTCTGGGTTGTTCGTATGGGTAGCGCGCGACATCTTTTCCGTCGCTCGATGACTGTCTTTATCTCGGACGTCGGCACCGCGATCGGAACCTCCGTTTTGTTCGGAAACGGTCATTCGACGACCTCGGTCGCGGCTCCACTTCTCACCCTTCGCGGTCGATCCGGTCGTCTGCCAAGACACCCGCCCGTCGTGCTGAAACACGCCCGGCCATAGTCGCCCGCGATCGCGAAGCGCCGCCGCGATCCAGCTTGCCGCCGCCCGCATCGGCTTGAGTTAACGCAATGTTCATTGCGTGACCTCACGCTCTTCGTTCATGCTACGTTCCATGGAGCCCGCACCAGCAGATCTCGACGTCCAGGCCTTCTGCCGCAGCCTCGCGCTGCAGCAGATCCAGATGCTCACGCGCCTGGCCGAGATCGCCATGCAGCTGGCCGAGGGCGAAGGCGTCCGTGCCATCACGGCCCAGGCCCGTGCCGCACAGCCGAAGGCCGACGAGGTCGCAGTGCAGACGGCCCGGGCCGAGGCGCAGGAGGCCGGGCTGGCCTTCARCCGCTTCTCCCGCACCGTGCAGCGCTCCCTGGCGCTGCGCGCCCGTGCCGCCGACACCCTGTGCGCCCGCGAGAAAACCCAGGCCGCCGAGCGCGAGGCCACCCGCGARGCCCGCCGTGACGCTCAGCGCTACCAGGTCGAGGARACCCTGCACGCGGTCATCTGGCAAGAGATCAGGGATCCCCGCCGCGCCGCSGCCCTCCAGGATGAGCTCGATGAGCGGGTCGACGAYCTCTACGACGGCGACGACGCGGTCGAGGACCGGCCGCTCGGCTCGGTGATGGCCGGGCTGGCCTGCGGCCTCGGCATCACCGAGGAATGGCGCCGCTGGGCCGGCCCCTGGCAGACCACGCCGCGSCCGGCCCSGCCGGCCGGCAGCGACGCCGAGATCCAGGCCGAGCGGGACCGGCGCCGGGACGCCGCCCGCGCCGTGGTCCAGCGGGCTGTCGCCACGCTCGACCCGGCCCGCATCCCGGGGCTCAAGGCCGGGCTGGCGGTCCGGCTGCAGGAAGCCGACGTCATCARATGGTTCGATACCGAGACCACCTACACCATCGCCGAGCGCCTCTCACGCTCCCTCGGCATCGACCCCCATCCCTGGCTCCACACCAAAACCGCACCCGACACCGGGTGAGCGGCAGAGCGGCCTTTCCCTCAAAAAACCGTCATCCCCGCGAAAGCGGGGATCTCGTCCCACTCCGGCGGAAAGAGATTCCCGCTTTCGCGGGAATGACGACTAAAGGGAAGGCCAGGCCATCGCCGCGCTTGACTCGGGCGGCGCGGACGCTATGGTGCGCGCTTCCCGGCCCGTGATGCGGCGCCGAGCAGAGTCATATTGGGACCAGCATCATGGCCAAGCCGAGCACCATCAAGATCCGCCTGAACAGCACCGCGGACACCGGTTTCTTCTACGTCACCACGAAGAACCCGAAGACCAAGACCGAGAAGCTGACGCTGAAGAAGTACGACCCGGTCGTGCGCAAGCATGTCGACTTCAAGGAAGGCAAGATCAAGTAAGGACCGCCGTCCGGTCGCCTGACCGGATGCCGCTCTGCGCTTGACCGACCAGGCCCCGCCGGCGGCGGGGCTTTTTGCTTGCCCGCGTGTCAGTCCAAATGGCGGCGCACGGTGGCGATGAAGCCGGCGACGCTGATCGGCTTCGAGATGTAGTCGTCGCAGCCGCCGGCGCGCACCATCGCCTCGTCGCCCTTCATCGCCAGCGCCGTCACCGCGATCACCGGGATCGTCGCCAGATCCGGATCGGCCTTGAGCCACCCCGTGACCTCCAGCCCCGAGATCTCCGGCAGCTGGATGTCGAGCAGGATCAGGTCCGGCCGGTGCGCCCGGGCCAGCGCCATCACCTCCGACGCGCTGTCGGTGCCGACCGTGGCGTAGCCATTGGCCTCGAGCACATCGACGAACAGCTTCCGGTTGAGCGCGTTGTCCTCGACGATCAGCACGGTCTTCGGCATGGCCCATCCCCCCGGCATCCGAGTCCGATGCCCCCAGACGGCAGAATCGGCCGCCCCCCCCTGCCTTGTAAAGGCTGCCGCACGCGCATCGCGGTGACCGGTGCATATCCGGTACAAAACGGGTACAATTACGCCATGTCCGATCCCATGGCACCGCGGCCGGCGCGATGACCCCGAAGCCGGACCGGTCCAGCCTGCTGCCCGGCCTGTGCCGGGACTGCGGCACGCATCCGCCGCCGGGCGCGCGGCGCTGCCCCCGCTGCGGGTCGCCGCGCCTGATCCGGCATGCCGAGCTGCACGCGCTGAGCATCGCCCATCTCGACTGCGACGCCTTCTACGCCACGGTGGAGAAGCGCGACCGGCCGGATCTGGCGGACCGGCCGGTGATCGTCGGCGGCGGCGTGCGCGGCGTGGTCGCCGCCGCCTGCTACGTCGCCCGGCTGTACGGCGTCCGCTCGGCCATGCCGATGTTCAAGGCGCTGGAGGCCTGCCCCGACGCCGTGGTGCTGCGCCCGGACATGGCGAAATACGCCGGGGTCAGCCGGCAGATCCGCGCCCTGTTCCTGGCGGCGACACCGAAGGTCGAGCCGCTGTCGCTGGACGAGGCCTTCCTCGACCTCAGCGGCACCCAGGCGTTGCACGGCCGCAGCCCGGCCGAGACCTGCGCCGACATTGCCCGCCGGGTCGAGCGCGAGATCGGCGTCACCCTGTCGATCGGGCTGGCGCCGAACAAGATGCTGGCCAAGATCGCGTCCGACCTGGATAAGCCGCGCGGCTTCGCCGTGATCGGCCGTGCCGACGCCATGGCCTTCCTGGCCGACAAGCCGGCCGGGATCATCCCCGGCGTCGGCACGGTGATGCGCGAGAAGCTGTTCAGCGACGGCATCCGCACCGTCGGCGACCTGCGCCGGCTGGACGAAGGCGCGCTGGTCCGCCGCTTCGGCGTGTTCGGCCGCCGCCTGTATCGTTACGCCCGCGGCGAGGATCAGCGGCCGGTCGACCCGGACGGCGAGACCAAGAGCGTCTCGGCCGAGACCACCTTCGCCACCGACATCCAGCATTCGCAGGCGCTGCTGCGCGAGCTGTGGCCGCTGTGCGAGACCGTGGCCGCCCGGCTGAAGAAGCACGACCTGGCCGGCGGCACCGTGGTGCTGAAGCTGAAGACCGCCAGCTTCCGCCAGCTGACCCGCAGCCACCGCCTGGCCGACCCGACCCAGCTGGCCGAGGCGATCTGGCGCGTCGCCGTGCCGATGGTGGAGCAGGCTGCGTCCGGCGAGGCCTTCCGGCTGATCGGCATCGGCTGCACCGACCTGGTCGAAGGCCGCCTGGCCGACCCGCCGGACCTGCTGGACCCCGCCCCCGCCCGCCGCCGCGCGGTCGAGGAGGCGATGGACGAGATGCGCCGCAAGCTAGGCCCCGACGCCATCGCCAGGGGCCGCTCCGGCCTGCCGCGGCGCCCGGGATAGGGCCGTCGCGTCCTTCCGCCGCGGCGGATCCCCCTGGGCGCCGGACCCCAGTCGGGAGAAGACTGCGCCCCATCTGCTCGACTCGCCGGCTCGGACCGGCGCCCAACCGAGGAAGCCTTGCGATGAACCGACGTGAAGCCCTGACGCTGGGCGGCGCCGCCGCCCTCGCCGCCACCGCCGTCCGGATCGGCGCCCCTGCCCTGGCTCAGACCGCTGCGGCGCCAGCGTCCGGCCCGTTCAAGCAGCCGCCGCTGCCGTTCAAGGAGGACGCGCTGGCGCCGACCATCGGCGCCGAGACCGTCGGCCTGCACTACGGCAAGCACCACAAGGCCTATTTCGACGCGCTGAACAAGCTCGCCGCCGGCACGCCCTATGAAGCGATGACCCTGGCCGAGGTGGTGGCGAAGTCGGCCGCGGCCAAGGATGCGGCGGTGTTCAACCAGGCCGGCCAGGCCTGGAACCACAACCTGTACTGGGAGCAGTTCACCCCCGGCGGTCCCAAGGCGCCGCAGGGCCGGCTGGCCGACGCCATCGGCGAGTCCTTCGGCGACCAGGCCGGGCTGGTCAAGGCCACCACCGACGCCGCCGCCAAGGTGTTCGGCAGCGGCTGGGTCTGGCTGGTGGCCGATGCCGGCAAGCTGGCCCTGGTCGGCACCTCGAACGCCGACTCGCCCTTCGCCCATGGCGGCCAGCCGCTGTTCGGCATCGATGTCTGGGAGCACGCCTACTATCTGGACTACCAGAACCGCCGCGCCGACCACGTCAAGGCGGTGCTGGAGACCCTGGTCAACTGGTCGGTGGTGTCGGACCGGCTGGGGGCGTGAGCCTCAGTCGCAGTGCGGCGCGTCGATCGGCTCCAGCGTGTCCAGCTTCGCCGCCATGGCGAAGTCGCCATAATCGATCACGATCCGGTCGGCGATGCCGTTCTCGAACAGGCGTTGGCGCAGCTCGTAATCGGGCTGCTCCGCGCTCTTGTCCTTGTCGGCCTTGCCGACGGTGAAGAAGGCCATGACGATCGGGTGCGACGGCCCCTGCCGCAGCGCATCGGCCGCGGGGTCGCCCGGCTGGGTGCGGCCGATCGCGACGCTGACATATTGCGGCCCGTCGGTGGAGCTGCCGTCGAAGAAACCGGCGGTGAAGATCGGCTGGCCCTGCCGCATCGCCTCGACCAGCCGCTGCATATGCGTGGTCGGGAACAGGCTGCCCGCCGGCAGCGCCTGCTTCAGATCGGCCGGCGTCTTGTACACGGCGTCGCCGCCCGCGGCCCCGTCCAGTCGCGCCGTGCCGCGGATATCCTCCTTGTCCTCGCCATTGGTCGAGGAGCTGAGATTATAGGTCAGCTCGTGCCCGTCGGCGGATTCCCAACCGGCATAGCGGGTCTTGCGGGTCAGCGTGTCGCCCGAGGCGTAGACCATCGCCACCTGGTAGTCCTGCTCGAAGCTGGAGCCGTCGCAGGCCGCGGCCCAGCGATACTCCATCTTGCCCTCGATCGAGATCACGCTGCGCTGCCCGCGCGTCATGTCGAGGGTCAGGGAATACACCGCCCGGTGCGGCTGCAGCGCCGCCGCCGGGGCGGCCTGGGCCGCGCCGGACAGCAGCAGGAGGACGAAGGCGGCGGATGGTGCGATGCGGGACATGCGCCATCTGAGCCCGAGGCGCGGGCCGACGCAAGCGCCGCAGCGCGGCCCGCCTCAGTTCGCCTTCTTCGGCAGGTCCAGCTTGATGTGCAGCTCCTTCAGCCGGGCCGGGTCGACCTCGGCCGGGGCGCCCATCAGCAGGTCCTCGGCGCGCTGGTTCATCGGGAAGGCGATGACCTCGCGAATGTTCGGCTCGTCCGCCAGCAGCATGACGATGCGGTCGATGCCGGGGGCCGAGCCGCCATGCGGCGGGGCGCCGAAGCGGAAGGCCGACAGCATGCCGCCGAACTTCGCCTCCAGCACGTCGCGGTCGTAGCCGGCGATCTCGAACGCCTTGATCATGATCTCCGGCTTGTGGTTCCGGATCGCGCCCGAGGACAGTTCGGTGCCGTTGCAGACGATGTCGTACTGGAACGCGTTGATGGTCAGCGGGTCCTGCGTCTCGAGCGCCTCCAGCCCGCCCTGCGGCATCGAGAACGGGTTGTGGCTGAAGTCGATCTGCCCGGTCTCCTCGTTCAGCTCGTACATCGGGAAGTCGACGATCCAGCAGAACTCGTAGCGGTCCGGGTCGATCAGCTCCAGCTCCTGGCCGATCTTGGTGCGGGCGAAGCCAGCCAGCTTGGCGGCCGCAGCCTCCAGGTCGGCGACGAAGAACACCGCGTCGCCATCCTCGGCGCCGGTGGCCTCGCGCAGCGCCCCTTGAGCTCCCGCCTCCAGGAACTTGGCGATCGGGCCCTTGCCGGCGCCGGCCTCGAACACGAGGTAGCCGAGGCCCGGCGCCCCCTGCTCCTGCGCCCAGCCGTTCAGCTTGTCGAAGAAGCTGCGCGGCTTGTCGGCGACCTTCGGCGCCCGGATGGCGCGGACCACGCCGCCCTTCTCGATCACGCCCTTGAAGGCGCGGAAGGTCACGTCCTCGCGGGCGAAGACGGCGGTGACGTCGGTGATCACCAGCGGGTTGCGCAGGTCCGGCTTGTCGTTGCCGTATTTCAGCATCGATTCGGCATAGGGAACGCGCGGGAACGGGCCGGCGGTGACCGCCCGCTTGGTGCCGGTGAAGCCCGAGAATTCCTCGAACACGCCGCGCAGCACCGGCTCGATGGTCTGGAACACGTCTTCCTGGGTGACGTAGCTCATCTCGAAATCGAGCTGGTAGAACTCGCCCGGGGACCGGTCGGCGCGGCCGTCCTCGTCGCGGAAGCACGGCGCGATCTGGAAGTAGCGGTCGAAGCCGGCCACCATCAGCAGCTGCTTGAACTGCTGCGGCGCCTGCGGCAGGGCGTAGAACTTGCCGGGGTGCTGGCGGGCCGGCACCAGGAAGTCGCGCGCGCCCTCCGGGCTCGACGCCGTCAGGATCGGCGTCTGGAACTCGCGAAAGCCTTGGCTGATCATGCGGCGGCGGATCGAGGAGATGACCTCGCTGCGCAGCACGATGTTGCGCTGCATCTTCTGCCGGCGCAGGTCGAGGAAGCGATGGCGCAGGCGGACATCCTCGCCGGCATCCTCGTCGGACGAGACCTGCAGCGGGATCACCTGGGCGGCCGACTGCAGCACGAAATCGTCGATCCGCACCTCGATGCCGCCGGTCGGCAGCTTGTCGTTGGCGGTCTCGGCGCTGCGCTTGACCACGGTGCCGGTGATGGTGACGACGCTCTCGACCCGCACCGCCTCGGCCGCCGGGAAATGCGGGCTGTCGGTGTCGACCACGCATTGCGTCAGGCCGTAATGGTCGCGCAGGTCGAGGAACAGCAGATTGCCATGGTCGCGCTTGCGATGGACCCAGCCCGACAGGCGGACGGTCTCGCCGGCCTGTTCGGGACGGAGCTGGCCGCAGGTGTGGGTGCGGTAGGCGTGCATGGGATCGCTCTCGGACCAGGGCAGAAACGCCGGTCAGTGACACTGCACGCGTCGCCCTGTCAAGCCACGGCTCGACGGCCCTGCCCGATTCCCCGCGGCATATCCCCGGAGAGTCATCGAGCCGACGCCCACGCATGCTATCCTGGCCGCATGAGAGTCGAGGCTTCGAAACCAGCATGGCCGGCGTGACGGCCGGGGCGCAGCGGGCGCCGCAATCTCCCCAGAGCCGGGCCGCCCAGGACCGGGTGACGGTCGACCTGTCGGCCGTGGTCGTGGCGGTGGCCGGGGAGACGCCGCGGGTACTGGCGCTGCGCGGGCCGGACGGGGTCGACGCCCTGCCGGCCGGCCCGCTGGAGCCGCGGCACCGGACGCTGGAGCTGGGGCTGCGTGCCTGGGTCGAGGCCCAGACCGGGCAGCCGCTGGGTTATGTCGAGCAGCTGTACACCTTCGGCGACCGCGACCGGCACCTGGCCGGGCCGGGCCGGGTGCTGTCGGTCGGCTATCTGGCGCTGCTGCGCGAGGCGGCGCCGGCGGGCGACAGCTTGTGGAGCGACTGGTACCGCCACTTCCCCTGGGAGGACCGCCGCAGCGGCCGCCCGGAGCTGCTGGACCGGATCGAGCCGGCGCTGGCCGACTGGGTCGCGGCAGCGCCGGCCGAGCCGGAGCGGCGGCGGCGCGAGGCGCGGCTGCGTCTCGCCTTCGGCGTCGGCGGCCTGCCCTGGGGCGAGGAGCGGGTGCTGGAGCGCTACGAGCTGATGTACGAGGCCGGGCTGGCCGCCGAGGCGCATCAGGACGGCAGCAACCCCACCTGCCCCGTCCTGGCCGAGGGTGCGCCGATGGCGGCCGACCACCGCCGCATCCTGGCCACCGCAATCGGCCGGCTGCGCGGCAAGATCAAGTACCGGCCTGTGGTGTTCGAGCTGATGCCGCCGACCTTCACCCTGTCGCAGCTTCAGCGCACGGTCGAGGCGCTGGCGGGCTTGCGCCTGCACGCCCCGAACTTCCGCCGCCTGGTCGACAGCCAGGGGCTGGTGGAGGAGACCGGCGAGGTCGCCGGCGGCACCGGCGGCCGCCCGGCCCGGCTGGTCCGCTTCCGCCGCGAGGTGCTGCAGGAACAGCCCGAGCCGGGGGTCAGGCTGCCGCTGTCGCGCCGGCCGGGGTGATCCCGGCCGCGAGCCCTACCTCCCCGCCTCGTCCAAGAGCCGGATCTCGTCGGCCGCTAGGGTCAGCCGGGTCGCGGCGATCTGGTCCTCCAGCTGGTCCGGGCTGGTGGCGCTGGCGATCGGGGCGGTGATGCCGGGGCGGGCGATCAGCCAGGCCAGCGCCACCGTGGCCGGGCGGACGCCATGCGCCTTGGCCACCTGGTCAAGCGCATCGAGGATGCGCAGGCCGCGCGGGTTCAGCCGGTCCTTCATGCCGCCGCCGCGGGCGCTCTTCGACAGGTCGGCCTCGCTGCGATACTTGCCGGTCAGGAAGCCGCTGGCCAGCGAGAAATAGGTGATCACGCCGATGCCCTCGCGCCGGCACAGATCCTCCAGCGGCCCTTCATAGTGCGACCGGTCGTAGAGGTTGTAGTGCGGCTGCATCGTCTCGTAGCGCGGCAAGCCCTTCTCGGCGCTGATCTTCAAGGCCGAGGCCAGCCGGTCGGCGGAAAAGTTCGAGGCGCCGATCGCCCGCACCTTGCCGGCGCGGATCAGCTCGGCATGGGCCGCCAGCGTCTCCTCCTGCGGCGTCTCCAGGTCGTCATGATGCGACTGGTACAGGTCGATGACATCGACCTGCAGCCGGCGCAGCGAGTTCTCGACCTCCTCGCGGATCCAGGCCGCCGACAGGTCCTTGCGCTGCGGCCGGCCCGGCATCTCCCAGCCGACCTTGGTGGCGACCACCACCCGGTCGCGCTTGCCGCTGCGCTTCAGCCATTTGCCGATGATGGTTTCCGACTCGCCGCCCTGGTTGCCGGGCACCCAGGTGGAATAGGCGTCGGCGGTGTCGATCAGGTTCAGCCCGGCATCGACGAAGGCGTCGAGCACCCGGAAGGATGCGGCCTCGTCGGCGGTCCAGCCGAACACATTGCCGCCGAGGGCCAGCGGCCCGACCCGGATGCCGGACCGGCCCAGATTGCGCAGTTCCACGGTCTCTCTCCTGCGATCACATCAGCCAGGCGCCTGCGGCCGGCCGGATGGCTGCGGACAACTTCGGGCGTGCCGCGGTGCCCCTCTGCCCCTGCCGCCGATTGTAGGCGTTGGGCCGGCCGGCTGCCTATACCTAGGTATGGGCCATGGCACCGCTCCCGGTTACGAAGCCAACCGCCAATATGATGGTGCCGGTCCGGCAAAGGGCGTTTTCTTGCGGGACATCGACGGTCGGACCGGCGATGGCCGGGGCGGCCGCTTTCTCTGACTACAAGCGAAACCTGCCGCCCGGCCCGCCGGTTCCGACCCTCAAACCAACGTGCCAATCGGCTTGGGCCGAAGGCGCGGGCGAGGCCCCGGCGATCGACCGCCCCGACCTCCCCCTCCCCGCCTCCCGGGAAAGACGATCGACGCGTGGATCCCATGACGCCGCCGTGGCGCTCAGCGTCCGCGACGTGCGGTCCGGCTCCTGAAAAGCCGGGACCACGAAGGACTGGAGGAACACATGACCCTGTTCACACGCCGAGCCGCGCTCGGCACCATGGCCGCAGGCGGCCTCGCCGTCGCCGCCACCGGCGCGAATGCCGAGACCGCGGCGGTGCCGCAGCCGATGACCCCGGGCCGCGGCGGCACCGATCCCGGCCCGCGCGACCTGCTGCGCGACGGGGAGAACCCGAGCTTCCTGAACCCGCCGCGGACCGACAGCGGCACGTTCCAGAATCTGCGCTATTCGTTCTCCGACGCCCATGTGCGCCAGGAGGAGGGCGGCTGGACCCGCCAGGTCACGATCCGCGAGCTCAGCGTCTCCAAGAACATCGCCGGCGTGAACATGCGCCTGAACGCCGGCGGCACGCGCGAGCTGCACTGGCACAAGCAGGGGGAATGGGCCTACATGCTGTATGGCGAGGCGCGGATCTCCGCCGTCGACGCCGCCGGCAACAACTTCGTCGATGATGTCGGCGTCGGCGACCTCTGGTATTTCCCCTCGGGCATCCCGCATTCGATCCAGGGCCTGGGCAAGGATGGCTGCGAATTCCTGCTCGTCTTCGACGACGGCGAATTCGACGAGGACGGCACCTTCCTGCTGAGCGACTGGTTCAAGCATGTGCCGACCGACGTGCTGGGCAAGAACTTCGGCGTCGACCCGAAATATTTCGGCAACACGCCGGACCCGCGGCAGCGCTACATCTTCAACCTGCCGGTCCCCGGCCCGCTGGCCGGCGACAGGATCCCCGGGGCGAGCCCAGTGCCGCAGGTCTTCAGCCACCGGATGCTGGCGCAGGATCCGATCAAGACCAAGGGCGGCACCGTCCGCATCACCGACTCCTCGAACTTCCCGGCCTCCAAGACCATCGCCGCGGCGCTGGTGGAGATCGAGCCCGGCGGGATGCGCGAGCTGCACTGGCACCCGAATGCCGATGAGTGGCAGTACTACATCGAAGGCCAGGCCCGGATGGGCGTGTTCGGCGCCGTCGGTGCCGCCCGCACCATCGACTTCACGGCGGGCGATGTCGGCTACGTGCCCTTCGCCATGGGCCACTACATCGAGAACACCGGCAGCACGACGCTGCGCTTCCTCGAGATGTTCAAGAGCAGCTATTACGCCGACATCTCGCTGAACCAGTGGCTGGCGCTGACCCCGCCGGAGCTGGTGCAGGGCCATCTGAACCTCGACAAGACGGTGATGGACGCGCTGCGCAAGGACAAGTCCCCGGTCGTCGCCGGCTAGCCGGCGGCCCCGCCGCCGGGTCCCTGCGCCAGATGCGGGGGCCCGGCGAGGGATGGGTGAATCCTCTTCGACACATGAAGAAGGCTGGCGATGTATCGCGACACGATAGCCAAATATGCTGAATCCGGGGCGCACAAGGCCGGGATGGTCAAGGCCCATCTGCTGGCCTTCCTGATCGGATCGGCCCTGGCCGGCGCCTATATCGGCTTCGGCGACATCTTCATGTTCACCGTCGGCGCCCATGCCGACCCGTCCTGGGCGCATCTGGTGATGGGCGCGGTCTTTGCCTCGGCCCTGACCATCGTGGTCTTCGCCGGGTCGGAGCTGTTCACCGGCACCGCGATGTACATGCCCTTCGCCGTGCTGCGCGGCGACAGCAGCTGGGCCGACATGCTGCGGGTCTGGGTCGCCTGCTGGGTCGGCAACCTGATCGGCGCGGTGGTGCTGGCGGCGCTGCTGCACATGGCCGGCGGCGGCGTGCTGCTGACCGACGGCAGCGGCGAGTTCTTCGCCGTCGTCGCCGCCAAGATCGCGGCGCCCGGCTATGAGCTGTTCGCCCGCGGTCTGTTGTGCAACTGGCTGGTCTGCCTGGCGATCTGGATGTGCGGCCGCACCGAGAACGACGCCGCCAAGATCGCGCTGATCTTCTGGCCGATCGCGATCTTCGTCGCCTGCGGCTTCGAGCATTCGGTCGCCAACATGTTCGTCTTCGCCCTGGCCCTGCTGGGCGAGCATCCGGACACGATCACCTTCGAAGGCGCCGTGCACAACCTGGTCTGGGTGACGCTGGGCAACCTGGTCGGCGGCGGGCTGATGGTCGGGCTGGGCTACTGGCTGCAGGAGCGCGGCGCCGACCGCGAGGCCGCGATCCCCGCCCCGGCCCGTCCCTCCAACGCCCTGCCGCGTGTATAGTACCGGCCCGCTTCCGAGGAGCCCCCGATGGCACAAGAGAACGACGTTCCCGGCGTGAAGCCCTATGGCGGGCCGGCCGGCGGCTGGGGTGCCCTCGGCGCGGTGGCCCGGGCGATCAAGGACCAGATGGCGATCGCCGAGGACACCCGCGCGCTGATGCGGATGAACCAGCCCTCGGGCTTCGACTGCCCCGGCTGCGCCTGGCCCGACCCGAAGCACACCTCGTCCTTCGAGTTCTGCGAGAACGGCGCCAAGGCGGTGTCGTGGGAGACCACGGGCAAGCGCACCACGCCGGAGTTTTTCGCCGCGCATCCGGTGTCGGAGCTGTGGACCTGGTCCGACCATAAGCTGGAGGATGAGGGCCGGCTGACCCATCCGATGGCCTATGACCGGGCCTCCGACCGCTACCTGCCGATCAGCTGGGACGAGGCGTTCCGCCGGATCGGCGAGCGGCTGCGCGGCTATGCCGACCCGAACACGGTCGAGTTCTACACCTCCGGCCGGACCTCGAACGAGGCCGCGTTCCTGTATCAGCTGTTCGTCCGGGAATACGGCACCAACAACTTCCCCGACTGCTCGAACATGTGCCACGAGGCCACGAGCGTCGGGCTGCCGGTGTCGATCGGCGTCGGCAAGGGCACGGTGACGCTGGAGGATTTCGACCTCTGCGACGCCATCTTCTGCATCGGCCACAACCCGGGCACCAACCATCCGCGCATGCTGACGACGCTGCGCGAGGCGGCGAAGCGCGGCGTGCCGATCGTGGTGTTCAACCCGCTGCGCGAGCGCGGGCTGGAGCGCTTCGCCGCGCCGCAGAACCCGCTGGAGATGCTGACCCTCGGTTCGACCCCGATCGCCTCGGCCTATCACCAGGTCAAGGTCGGCGGCGACGTCGCCGTGCTGAAGGGCATGATGAAGGCGCTGCTGGCGTCCGACGCCGCGGACCTCGCCACCGGCGGGACCGGGGTGCTGGACCGGGCCTTCATCGCCGAGCACACGGTGGGCTTCGAGGCGCTGGCCGCGGATCTGGAGACGGTGTCCTGGGAGGTGATCGAGACCCAGTCCGGCCTTAGCCGCGACACCATCGAATCCGCCGCTTCGGTCTATGCCAAGGCGAAGAACGTCATCGTCTGCTACGGCATGGGCCTGACCCAGCACCGGCACGGCACTTCGAACGTGCAGCAGCTGGCCAACCTGATGCTGCTGCGCGGCAATATCGGCCGGCCGGGCGCCGGCATCTGCCCGCTGCGCGGCCATTCCAACGTCCAGGGCGACCGCACCGTCGGCATCACCGAGATCCCGTCCAAGCCGTTCCTCGACGCGATCGAGCGGGTCTTCGGCTTCGAACCGCCGCGCGACAAGGGCCACAGCGCGGTGGAATCGGTGCAGGCGATCATCGACGGCCGGTCCAAGGCGATCATCTGCCTCGGCGGCAACCTGGCCGTCGCCATGTCGGATCCCGACGCGGTGTTCGCCGGCATGCGCAAGCTGGACCTGGCGGTGCACATCGCCACCAAGCTGAACCGGTCGCACCTGCTGCTGGCGCAGGAGTCGATCATCCTGCCCTGCCTGGGCCGGACCGAGCGCGACCTGCAGGAGACCGGCGCCCAGTCGGTCACGGTCGAGGATTCGATGTCGATGGTGCACGCCTCGCGCGGCACCCTGCCCCCGGCCTCGGACCAGCTGCGGTCGGAGCCGGCGATCATCGCCGGGCTGGCGCTGGCGACGCTGCCCCAGACCAAGGTCGACTGGGCCTGGCTGGTCGCCGACTATGCCCGCATCCGCGACAAGATCGAGGCGGTGTTCCCCGACTTCTTCGACTTCAACGCGCGGGTCGCCGAGCCCGGCGGGTTCCGGCTGAACGTGCCGGCGTCGCAGCGCGAATGGCGGACGCCGTCGGGCAAGGCCAAGTTCCTGGTCTGTGACGGGGTCGAGGAGGATCCGCGTGTGGCCCAGGCCGATGCGCTGCGCCTGACCACCATCCGCAGCCACGACCAGTACAACACCACGATCTACGGGCTGAACGACCGCTACCGCGGCATCACCGGCCGGCGCGACGTGGTGTTCCTGAATCAGCAGGACCTCGCGGCGCTCGGCCTCGGCCATGGCGATCGGGTCGATGTCGAGGCCGTGGCCAATGATTCGGGCCAGCCGCCGCGGGTGCTGCGCGGCGTCACCGCCGTGGCCTACGACATCGCCCGCGGCTCGGCCGCGGCCTACTACCCGGAGGCCAACGGCCTGGTCGCGCTCGACTCCTATGACGAGCGCAGCGGCACGCCGACCTACAAGTCGATCCCGGTGGTGATCCGCCGGGCGGGGTAGGTCCCCGATGCGGCAATGTCGGGTTGCCTCTCCCGCGTGGCGAGACCTTTTCAGAACGGCAGTCCATCCCCTTGTCGTCATTCCCGCGAACGCGGGAATCTCTTCCCGATCAAAGCGTGACGAGATCCCCGCTTTCGCACGGCTATCTGGTTAAGCTTTTCGGGTTGCAGATTTAAACGGTGAACTAAACTTTTATTGTCATTGCCGGTCTTGACCCGGCAATCCAGGGGCCATCGAGAACTGCTCCGGCTGCCCCTGGATCCTCGGGTCAAGCCCGAGGATGACAATAAATAGAGCGTGAGACCAAGCTGAACACGTTTGAATTGCGATCCTCAACCGGACAGCCGTGCCGCTTTCGCGGGATGACGAGGTTTTGTTTGGGAAAGCGGACGGCGGCGGCGCGCGGACGCGCGCAGACCCCTCCCCCAACCCCCTCCCGCAAGGGGAGGGGGAGTGTGGAAGGCTGCGCAAATCGGTGTCGTAGGTTGGGTTGGCGGCAGCGAACCCAACAGGATCGGGGGCCGCAATGGCGGCGACATGTTGGGTTCGCGAAGACGCGAACCCAACCTACGCGGTCATCCGGTATCCGGAGGCTTGCGGCGGCCGGTGCCGGCCGAGCGGGGCTCGGGCGGATCCTCATCATCCTCGCCGTCCTCCGGCGGAATGAAGCCCAGCTCTTCCAGGGCCTCGTCGGCCATCTCCAGCCACTGCTTCACCTGCACCGGATAGCCCCAGCGCCGGCACAGCGCTGCCACCGCGACCTCGGCCCGGCTGGCTTCCACCAGCTCCGCCACCTCCGGCCGCTCCAGCCGCTCGCACACCTCGTCGGCGCGGCGGTCGGCCTCCTCGCCGTCCTCGGACACCTCATAGGCCGCCGCCATCATCGCCAGCCTGACCCGAAGCTCGTGCCAGTCCTCCTGCGCCGCCTCGCGCTGCGCCGCGGCCTTGCGCCGTTCGACGGCCTGCCGCGACAGCTTGTCCTTGAGCAGCAGGGTCAGCCGCACGGCGCGCGAGACGGTGGCGATCCGCTGGCAATARTCGACCCCAGGCTGCGGCGCCTGCAGCGCCTCCCGCTGCGTCGCCCGGGCGATCGACATCTGGATCTCGACCAGCTCCGCCACCACGCACAGATCCGCCGCCCGCTCCTCCTGCGGAGCGGCCGAGGCCTCGGGGGCCGATTCGGTCTGCGCCTTGTTCATAGAACATAGCATGAACGAGATCGATACGTCGGCGCAATGAACATTGCGTTAACGCGGCGCCCGCCTGATCGGCGGCGATCGGGATAGGGGGAAGCCTCGCGGCTCCCCCCTCCCACACCACCGGACATACGGGTCCGTATCCGGCGGTTCGGTGGATTAAGCGGAATGCGGCTTTGCGATGGAGACGAGGCCGAGGGCCTGAAGGGCGGCGATGGGGAAAGCAATGGCGAGGGC
>NZ_JBFRCU010000069.1:0-42508 GCF_052113205.1 Inquilinus sp. YAF38
GTGCCCGGCTGGTCGCCGAGGCCCGGCGGATCGGCGGCGAGGCGCTGGCGGTCGACGGCCGCGGCGAGGCCGAGATCCGCCGCGCCGCCGTGACCGCCCGGATCGGCGATGCCGCCGCCGGCGACATGAGCGACGCCGCGATCGAAGGCGCCTTCCGGGTGCTGGCCACAGCGGCCGCGCGGCCCGACCCGCTGCGGCAGGTCCTGGCCGAGCGGCCGGTCGCGGGCGACGCCCGGGCCGAGGCGCTGCGCCGGCGCGACGCCCGCCTGGCCGGTGCCTGGAGAGCTTCCACCGCGGCCTGAGCCGCCACTCATTGCAGAAAGGAGAGACGGACATGGCCGTCGTTCAGAACAGCTACAGCGAGACCATCCGCCCGGCGGTCGCCGGCATGGTCGCCAACCTGACCAATGCCGATGCCGACACCCGCATCGTCGAGACCGCCGCCGGCATCGGCTTCGGCCTCGCCGTCGGCCAGGGTGCCGGAGCCCGCGGCGCCGTGCTCGGCGCCGCGGCGGCCGCCGGCTTTGTCGGCATCTCGATCCGCGACGTCGTGCTCGACCCGGCCGACGGCGACAGCTATCCGCGGGGCGCCAGCATCGCCGTCCTGACCGAGGGCGACATCTGGGTGGTGACCGGCGGCGCCGTCGCGGCCGGCGACAATGTCGTGTTCGAGGCCGCGACCGGCATCCTGTCCAGCCTGCCGGCCGACGCCAGCCAATTCGCCGTCGCCGGCGCCCGCTGGATGACCGCCGCCGGCAATGGCGGCCTCGCGATTGTCCGGCTGGGCGGTGCGCTGCCGTCTGCTTGAGGGCCCATCCGATAATATACAGGCGCTAAACTGAACTTTTATTGTCATTGCCGGGCTTGACCCGGCAATCCAGGAGCCATCGAGAACTGCTTTGAAAGCCCCTGGATCCTCGGGTCAAGCCCGAGGATGACAATAAAAATAGAATATCAACCTGAGATAAGCACGCTTTAGCTGTGATTTTTCTTCAGCCGGACAGCCGGGGGTCAAGCCCGGTGATGACAGACGGGGAACAGTGAGCTCTCCGGCCCAACCCAGCCCTCCTCGAAGGAGCCTTCCATGTTCGCATTCGACGCCCAGCAGGCGCTGGGCTTCCTCGTGTCGCAGACCGCCAGCATCGAGACGCAGGTCTACGAGATCCAGTATCCCGACATCCAGTATCCGGCGCTGGTGCCGGTCGACACCTCGGCCAACCCCTGGGCCAACAGCGTCACCTTCTTCTCCACCGACAAGTTCGGCCAGGCCGAGTGGTTCAACCACCAGTCCAAGGACATCCCGCTGGCCGATGTGGAGCGGGCGCAGCACGATCACCCGGTGGAGATGGCGGCGATCGGGTATCGCTACACGCTGCAGGAGCTGGGCCAGGCGATGATGGTGCCGGGCACCAACCTGTCGGCGGACCGGGCGGCGGCGGCCGTCCGCGCCTATGAAGAGTTCATGGACGGCCTCGCCCTGCGCGGCGTGCCGCCGAGCGGCACCGGCAAGAACTGGACCGGCCTGATCAACAATCCGATCGTCTCCGCCGGCCTGGTCACCAATGACGGCGCCGGGGCGTCGACCCTGTGGGCCGACAAGACCCCGGACCAGATCCTGCGCGACATCAACGCGCTGCTGACCGGCGTCTATCAGGGGTCGCTGACGGTCGAGATGGCGGACACGCTGCTGCTGCCGGTGGCCCGGTTCACGGCGCTGGCCGATACGCCGCGCAGCAGCACCAGCGACACCACCATCCTCGAGTATCTGCGGCGCAGCAACACCTACACCGCGATCACCGGCGCCCCCCTGACCATCCGGGCCGTGCGCGGGCTGGAGACGGCGGGGACCGGCAACACCGCGCGCATGGTCGCCTATCGCCGCGACCCGCAGGTGGTGAGGCTGCACCTGCCGATGCCGCACCAGTTCCTGGCGCCGTCGCAGTCCGGGCCGCTGATGTTCGACGTCGCCGGCATCTTCCGCACCGGCGGGGTCGAGATCCGGCGGCCGAAGGCCTTCCGCTACAGCGACGGGATTTGACCGGGAGACGTGGCTATGCGCGTCACCAACATCTCGCCCGGCCCGCGATTTCTCCATGCGCAAGGCCGGGCGCGGCTGCTCGAGCCGGGCGAGGCCGCGGACCTCGAGTTGAGCGCGGCGGAGGCGGCCAGCGTCCGGCAGCAGGTCGAGGCCGGGGTGCTGGCCGTGGCCGAGCCGCCGGCCTCCGACGAGGATGGCGGCAAGACTAAGCCGCGACCGGAGCGGACCAGGCGGCCGGGGCGGGGAGAGTGATCATGGACAGTCCGACCCCGGCCGAGCTCAAGGCCCGCTTCCCGGGCTTCGCCGCCGTCGCCGACGCCGTGGTCCAGACGGCGCTGGACGAGGCGGCGCTGCAGGTCGGCGGCGATTGGGCGAGCCAAGCCGATCTCCGGCTCGGCCGGCTGCTGCTCGCCGCCCATGTCCTCACCCTGGACGGGCAGGGCAGCGGCGCCGAGGCCGCAACTGCCGCCGCCGGCGGGTTCCGGCGAATGCGCAGCGGCGCGCTGGAGCTGGAGCGCATCGCCGAGGCCGGCCCGGGGGCGTTGGACTCGACCGGCTACGGCCGGCGCTTCCTCGAGCTGATGCGGCGCAATGTTCCGGCTGTCACGGTGGTGTAGTTCACTTCGCCTGCAAGCGATCCCGGAACCAGGCGGCAAGCTGGCTCTCGCTAAGAGAGCCGGCGGCCAGCGCCTCGACCGTCTTGACGGCATCGACGGGGTCGAAGCGCAGCCGGTATCCATTGTCGGCCAGGAACAGGCGGGCCACCACCCAGGCGGTCCGCTTGTTCCCGTCGACAAAGCCGTGATTGCGCGCCAGACCAAAAGCGTAAGCCGCGGCGAGATCGGCCGCATCCGGCGTGCCGTAGGCGACCAGGTTCAGGGGACGAGCCAACGCCGAATCCACGGCACCCGGATCGCGCACGCCATCCGGTCCGCCATGCTCGGCGAGCTGCCGGTCGTGCAGCGCGTGGACCAGATCGGCGCCGACCCAGCGCCAAGCGGTCATTTCGCCAGGGCCCGCAGGACGTCGCGGTCCTCGTGCATGATCTCTTCGGCCAGAGCCATCTGGCGCTCGAATTCGGGGCTGTAAGGCGTCAGGCGGTAACCGCCGCCAGGGGCCTCGGTGAGGTAGACGGTGTCGCCCTTCTTCACCTTCAGGCGGGCCATCGCCTCCTTCGTCAGGATGAATCCGGCCGAGGCCCCGACCGTGGTGACCTTGAAGCTCAGCATGACACTCTCCTGCTATATAATCTTCATTATATAGAGCCGGTGCTGGCTGCCGCAAGCACGGATGAACCATTCCAATCTGGAGGCCACCATGCCCCTGTTCGACGGCCATTTCCGGACGGTGTTCGGTGCCGCCTTCGCGCCGCTGCTGCCCGACGGCACGCTGCATGTCGCGGCCAAGGACGCGGACGGCCAGGTCATCCTGCCGCCGGCCTTCACCGCTGTTCCGGTCAAGGGCCATCGCGACGAATCTTCCGACCGGCAGCGGGCCGATTGGAATATCCCGGACCGGGCGGCGCGCCTGATCGTGCTGCAGGCGGGCGTCGCCGCGGCCCCGACGCCGGACGACGAGATCACCCTGGCCGGCGGCCGGTGGCGGATCAGCGCGGTCGAGCAGGACCCGGCCGGCGCCGCCTGGATCCTGACCGGGGTTCCTGCCTGATGGCCGGCGTCACGAGTGTCGATCGCCATCTCCGGCGACTGGCGCAGAGGGCCAAGGCCATCCGTCGCGAGGTCGGCAAGGCCGTGATCGCGGCGGCCGAGCTGGTCGCGGCGGAGGCGGTGGCCAGCATCAGCGCCGACTGGATCAGCGGGCCGGACCACGTCCCATCCAACCCGGGCGAGCCGCCGAACGCCGACACTGGCCGGCTGCATCGCGCGATCGACGTCGTGCGCCGGGCAGAGCTGACGGCCGATGTGGTCTCGGCCGCGCCCTACGCCGACCTCGAATTCGGCACCGCCCGCGCGGCGGCCCGTCCCTATCTGCGGCCGGCGACGGAAAAGAAGCGGCGGGACGCGGTCGCGCTGATCGTCCAGGCCGTCCGTCGAGGCCGGATGGTCGAGTGAAGCCTGCCGCGGTTCGGCCTCATCGGGAGATTGACCATGCCATGGATCCGCTTCACGGCCGATTTCGACTTCCGGCCGTCGCGGCGCCTCACCCTGGCCTACAGGACGGGGGCGACGCTGCTGGTCCCGACCGCCGCGGCGGATGCCGCGGAAGCCGCCGGCGCCGGCCGGCGGGTGCCGAAGCCGAGCCCGCAGGCCGGGGACGAGCATGAGCGGCCGTGACCTGTCCGGCCCGCTGCGCCGCGCGGTGATCGCGGCGTTGCAGGCCGATCCCGGCGTCGCCGCTCTGATCGGCAGCCGGGTCTACGATTATGTCTCGGCCGCGCCGGCCTATCCCTTCCTGCGCTGCACCACCATGATCGCATCGCCCTGGGAGGCCACGGGCGGCGTCCGCGGCAGCCTGGTCCGGCTGCAGGTCGATGCCTTCACCAAGGGCTATGGCCGGGCCGCGGCCGAGCCGCTGGCGGCCGCGGTCGTCGCGGCGCTGGACGAGGCCGATCTTGCGCTGCCCGAGGGCTTCCTGGTGTCGCTGCAATGGCGGCAGACCCGCATGCTCGACGATCCCGCCGAGCAGGGCGTCACCCACGGCGTGATCGAGTTCGAGAGCGTCGCGGCGCTCTAGCGCCGTCCCGTCAACCCATGCCGGTCCCGGCATGCCCGCCCCGCCGTCGCGCGGGGTTTTTTCGTTCGAGGAGATCCCGATGGCCCAGGCCAAGACCTTCCGCTTTTCCGACGTCATGATCCTGCTCGGCGACGGGGCGACCCCGGCCGAGGTCTTCGCCGCCCCCTGCGGCCTGACCGAGCTGGGCATGACCATCGCCAGCGACACCAATGAGAGCATCATCCCGGATTGCGACAACCCGGACGACCCGGCCTGGAAGATCACCGACATCACCGCCCTGCAGATGACGCTGAGCGGCCAGGGCGTGCTCGACCGCGCGGCCCGCAAGACCTGGGAGGACTGGGCCTTCGGCGGGACCGAGAAGACCGTCCGCTGGGTGTATGATGTCACCGCGGCGGATTTCGGCGGCTATTACCAGGCGCCGGCGATCCTGACCAGCTACCAGGTCACCGCCCAGCGCGGGCAGCGGGCGACGGTGCAGATCGCCATCACCTTGAACGGCAAGCCGGCCTGGACGGCGGCCGTCTGATGGCGGGCCAGCCCAACATCGCCGCCGAGGTCGAGCTGGCCTGGGCGGACGGGACCTATCTGTTCGCCCTCAAGCTGAAGCAGATCGAGGAGCTGCAGCGGCTGTGCAATGCGGGGCTGGGCGAGATCGCCCAGCGCCTGCTGGTGCAGCGGCGCTGGTATGCTGCCGACGTCGTCGAGACCATCCGGCTGGGCCTGGTCGGCGGCGGCCTGCCGGCGGTGCGGGCGCGGGAGCTGGTCGACACCTATGTCGACGGCCATCCGCTGGCCGACCCGCGCGATCCGGCCAACCCCCTGGCGACGGCGCAGGCCATCATCATGGCCGCCTATTTCGGCGTCGCCGAGGCGGCGGAGGAGCCAGAGGGAAAAGCCGAGGCCGCGGCGGACGACGGGACGGATGGGTCGACGTCGCGGCCTTCACCGGGCAAGCACTCGCAATCGGCGTCTCGCCGCTCGAGATCGGCCGCATGAGCCTGGCCGAATTCCTGCTGGCCGGCCGGGCCTATGCCAGGATCACGGATCCCACCGGCGTCCCGGCGGTGGCGCCGCCGTCCGACGACGTCTTCGACGAGATGCTGGCGAAGGCGCGGGAGAGCGGCTTGCTGGCGGGTTGACGATCAGCTCGTCCAACAGGAGGGCCGGCTGCGCCGTCGAACCGCTCGGGCTCAGGGCCGGCCAATGCGTCAGCTGCAGAGGTCGCGCACCACGTTGATGCCATCATAGAGCACCTTCATCCTGGCATCGAAATTGCCGGTCAGCGCGGTGGAGACGTCATCCAGCCGGGTGCTAACCGCCCGAATGCCGCGGAAATCGCCCTCGTCGAACCCCTTGTACTTGACCTGCAGGGCAAGAAGCGCGGCGGCGAGAACCGGCGGTTGCGCCACGAGCACCTTTTGCTGGTCCAGCACCGTCCGCTCGAGCTCGCCGGTGTTGGTGAGCAGTGCCTTGAGAGTCGCGCATTGCTGCGGCGTGGCGGCGGAGGCAGATGCCGGGATGGCGATTGCGGCCGACAGAATGGCCAGCCGAATGGCGCCGAGCTTCCTGGAAAAGTTGCTGACCAAAACTTTTTCCCTCCCGAAAATAGAAATCCAGCGTCTCATGGATTCTGTCCTATGTCGAGCCCGGTTCTTGTGGAGAAGCCGTCATGGCCCAGACCGCCGATCAGATCGTCGTCGAGGTTACGGCCGTCGTCGGCCAATACGACCAGACCATGATCCAGGTTGCCAATGTCACCATCAACAACATGAAGAAGGCCGAGGATGCCGCGGAAAAGGGTTCCGGCACGATCGGCAAGGCCTTGGAGACGATCTCCGGGCGGGTGCCGGATCTGATCAGGAACCTGGGTGAAGGCCAGAACGCGCTGCACCTGTTCATGCAGGAAGGAGCGCAGATCCTGCCGATCTTCGGGATCTGGGGAACGGTGCTGGGCGGCGCGGTCGGGGCGGTCGACGCGATCGCCGGCGCCATGGGAGCGTACGAGACGGCAGCCGATCGAGCGGCCGCCGCCCAGAAGGCCTTCGACCAGGCGATGCGGGACTCCAAGGGGGTCCTGACCGAGTCCGAACAGGCGGCGGTCGATCTCGCCACCGGCCTCAGCCTGGTCGAAAAGGGGCTGCTGGCGACCGCCGCCCAGGAGATCGACGACGCCCTCCGGGCCCAGAAGGACCAGCTCGATGGTCTGCTGGATTCAGCCAAGGGCGCCGCCGGTGTCCTCCGTTATGCGCTGTCCGACAAGATCAAGGCCGGGGTCGCGACGCCGGAGGAGCAGGAGGTCGATCGCATTGCCTCGAATGTGCAGGAGGCGGTCGCACCGACCTCGGCGCAGCTCAATGCGCTCCTCGCCAGGGTGCGCGAGCTGAGCCCGGGCCTGGCCGATGCCGCGGAGGAGAGCGGCTTGTTCGCCACCGCCCTGGGCCGGGCCAGCAGCGAGACATCGGGAGTCGAGACCAGAAGCGCGGCCCTGACCAAAATCCTGGAGTACATGGGGCTGAATTTCGGCAGCGCAGCCGGCCAGGTCCTGACCCTTGCCGACGCCCTGAAGGTCTTCAACAGCGAGGCCACGCAGGCCCGCTCGGCCGGGGTGCAGGCCGGGGTCGATCTCGACAAGCTCGAGCAGCGGATCCTGGCCGAGACCGAGGCCTACCGAAAGGGCAAGGCCGCGGTCGACGCCCGCAACGATTCACTGGCCGTCGAGACGATCCGCAGCAAGGCGGTCGCGGCGGCGCAGAGGGACGGTCTCGGCATCAATGACGCCAGGGCGGAAGCCGATCGCATCGCGGCCGAGGAGCGGATCAGGCTTCGTGAGCAGAGGGCCTATGACGAGCGCGAGAGGCAGCGGCGCACGACCAGCGCCGCGGCGCCGCGCGGCGCGGGCGTCGCCGCGGCACCGGATGCGGGCGCGAAGGACCCGGTAACGGACCTTCGGCAGCAGGCCGACCTCAATGAGCGGCTCCTCCTGGTCTACAAGCGGGGGACCGACGCGCAGGCGGCGATGAGGGCGCAGGTCGAGGCCCTGAACAGCGCCCGGCAACGCGGGCTGAAGCTCGGCACCGCCGAGCACGCCCAATATGTCCAGAGCTACAAGGACGAGGCGGCGCGCAAGCACCGGAGCGATCAGCTGCTCGCCGACTATGCCGAGGCAAACCAGCTGGTCGAGGCGGCGATGACCAGCCAGGAGAAGTATGAAAGAGACAAGGTCAAATACGACAAGCTGCACCGGGAGGGGGCGCTCACCGATGCCGAATACTCGAAGGTGCTGGAAAAGCTGAACCTGGAGAACCAGGGCTATGTCGAGGGCATCCAGGCGATCGGGCAGGCGATCCAGGACGGCATCCAGGKCGCGACCAGCTTCTCCGACGCGCTGCTGAGGATCGGGACCTCGCTGGCCCAGCTGCTGTTTCAGGCGGCACTGTTCGGCAACGGGCCGCTCGGCAAGGCCTTCGGAAGCCTCACTGGCCTTACCGGCGGCCTGCTCGGGCTCGCTTTCGGCGGCGGCGGCAGCATTGGCTACGACGGCGGGACGGGCCTGGGGCCGATCGGCCCGGGCGGTATCGCCGGCCACGCCGCCATGGGCGGCCAGGTCCTGCCCGGCCAGTTGTACGAGGTCGGCGAGACCGGGCGGGAATGGTTCGCGCCCACCGTGCCGGGCCAGGTGATCCCCAACCACGTCATCGAGGCGGCCGCCGGGGGCGGTGGCGGGTCGGGCCAGCCGATCACCTTCAACATCTCCATGGCCGGTGCCAATGGCGACCGCACCATCGCCGAGATCGCCGCCGCGGCGGTGAAGAAGGGCCTGGCCGGCGTGCCCGAGATCAACCGCCAGCACAGGATCCGCTTCGCATGATCATCTATGACTGGCCGGCGATCCTGGCCGCCAATGCCGAGACCTTCCGGATCGACGCGCGCACCCGCTCCGGCGGCGAGACCATCTCCGGCCGCGAGCAGGTGGTGACGTCGAATCTCGGCCGCTGGGTGGCGCAGCTGACCGTGCCGCTGCACACGCCCGCCAAGATCCGGGCCATGCGGTCGCTGCTGGCCCGCCTCGACGGCCGGACCAACGCCGTCCGCGTCGGGCCGTGCGACTGCCGCAACGGCAACCGGCTGATCCCGGTGGTCGGCGACATCCCCTACGGCGACCAAGCGTTCCACAGCGACGGCGCCGGCTTCATGCAGGGCGGCATCGCGCCGGCCATTGCTGTGGCGGCCCCGGCCGGCGCCACGACGATCCGGATCCTCAACGGATCGACCGTGCTGCCGGTGCTGGAAGGCAGCTTCCTCGGTCTCGGCGGCCATCTCCATGTCGTCGTCGGCGTCGACCCGGAACCGGGCGAGGAGACGGTGCTGGACATCCGGCCGAAGCTGCGCGCCGGCGTCGCCGAGGGGGCGCCGGTCGAATGGTGCCGGGCCCGGGCGCCGATGCGCCTGTCGGCCGACGACAGCGGCGCCTTCGAGCTGCAGCTGGCCCGCAGCGGCACGGCGTCGCTCGATCTGGTGGAGGTGTGGTGACATGGCCTTCTTCCCGACCCCGCCGCCGCCGCTCGAAGCCGTCATTCGCGCCCAGGCCGCCGGGCAGCACGTCTTCGCTGCCCTGTTCGTGACCTTCGCGTTCAAGCAGGGTCCCTTGCGGGTGTGGGAGGGCGACGGGCCGATCAACCGCGGCGGCTTCGACTGGGCCGGCCTGGGGCAACGGGTCGACGGCAGCGGCAATCCGCTGCAGTCGATCGACGGGCTGGAGCAGGCGGCGAACGGCACCGCGCCGCAGCTGAGCCTGACGCTGAACGGCGTCGATTCCACCGTGGTGACGGCGGCCAAGAGCACCGACCCGGAGGAGATCGAAGGACGCGAGCTGACGGTGCAGATCGGGTTCTACGACGCGACCGTCCCCGGTGCCCTGGTGCCGCTCGACGAGCTTCTGACGCTCGGCGTCTGGACCATGCAGAAGCCCAGCTTCACCGCGACCGGCCCGACGCTGCGGACCATCACGCTGCCCTGCGAGACGCTGTTCGCGCAGCGCAGCAGGGCGCCGTTCGGGATGCTGACCGACCGGGACCAGCAGCGGCGCTTTCCCGGCGATCTCGGCTGCCAGTTCCCACCGAAGCTGGTCGACCGCGACGTGGCGTGGCCGCGTCACTGACCTAGGAGACACCCATGCAGTTCGATGAACTGTGCGCCCTTGTCGGCGCGTTGCGGGATCGTGTCGCCGAGCTTGAGGCCAAGGAGCAAGCGCGGGCCGAGCGCGAGGCGAAGGTCGGCCGGCCGATCAGCGTTGCGGATCGCAATCGGCTCTCCTGATGTCCGCGCTCCTCTCCGACCTCGCCATCCACCAGCGGATCGGCAACACGACGCCGTTCGTGCTCGGCAGGATGGACTGCAGCCTGTGGGCCGCGGACTGGGTGCTGCGGCAGACCGGCGTCGACCTGGCGGCCTCGTGGCGTGGCACCTATGGCACCGAGCGCGAATACATGCGGCTGCTGCTGGCCGAAGGCGGGCTCGTCCGCGTCGCCGCAACGGCCATGACGCGCCTCGGCGCAAGGCGGGTCGCGCCGGCGGACGCCCGGGCCGGCGATGTCGGCATCATCGTGACCGAGAGAGGGCCGGCGCTCGCGATCCGCGGACAGCTCGCCTGGATGGCCAAGACCGGCGACCAGCTTTCCACCACGCCCGACGCCTCGTTCGCATGGAGGATCTGAATGCCACAAGCGATCCCCCTTGCGGTCGGCCTCGGGGCTTCGGCGACGGCCGGAGCGGCGGCCGCGGCCGGGACGGCGACGTTCATCGGCCTCAATGCCGTCGCCTGGTCGGCGATCAGCGTCGGCCTGTCGATCGCCGGGACGCTGGCGCAGACGCTGCTGGCCGAGCAGCCGCCGAAGCCCAAGATGCAGGACGGCGACGTCAGCATCAAACAGGCGATCCCGCCGCGGACGCGCATGTATGGCCGGCAGCGGCTGGGCGGCGTGTACCTGTATTACGACTCGACGCCGGACGGCGACCTCAAGACCCTGGTCTGCCACGCGGCCCATGAGTGCGATGACAGCATGGCGGGCGCGCCCAACCCGGAAGAGCACTGGCTGAACGACGAGCAGGTGCAGATCGACAAGGACGGCAACGTCAAGGACGACCCATGGTGGCAGGAGGGGAGCGGGCTGGGCGGCGACGACGGCCACAGCGCCGTCGTCATCCGGAACTACCTGGGCGTGCCGACGCAGCAGATCCCGACCTTCGACGAGAAGTGGACCGTGGATCACAAGGCGCACGGCCTGTGCTGCACCTATGTCAAATATGCCGACCTGAAGGACGAGGACCAGATCAAGGTCTTCCCATCCGGGCCGCCGCCGTACCGCATCGTGCTGCGGGGCGCCAAGGTCTTCGACCCGCGTCTGCAAGGGACCGATCCGGGCGAGCATGACCCGGATGACGAGGCGAGCTGGGCCTGGTCGGACAACGCGGCGCTGGTGATCCTGGATTACCTGACGCGGCTGGAGCGGGACGTTCCGGTCGGCTTCGGCATCCCGCTGGCCGGTCCGGCCGGCTGCATCGACCTCGCCAGCTTCGCGGCCGCGGCCGATGTCTGCGACCAGCTCGTCGCGCTGAAGGCCGGCGGCGCCGAGAAGCGCTGGCGGGCCTGGGGCGCCTATGAGCTGACCGAGGACAAGAAGGCGGTGCTGCAGGACCTGCTGGATGCGTGCGGCGGCCGGCTGATCCAGGGACCGGAGGGCAAGCTGGGCCTGACGGTCGGCGCGCCGGGGCCGGCGGCGGCGGTGACCCTGACCGAGGAGCAGATCCTGGAATGGGACCTGAACCAGGGCAAGCCGGCGATCGAGCGCATCAACGAGGTGCGGGCGACCTATGTCAGCCAGGCGTGGGAATGGGCGGAGACCGAGGCCGGCATCCAGCTCGACCAGGCGGCGATCGACCGCAACGGCGTCGAGAGCAGCCAGATCAAGCTCCGCTTCGTCCCGTCCGAGAGCCAGGCCCAGCGCGTGGCCAGGGAGGTCTTGCGGCGCGGCAATTCCAGCCATGCCGGCCGCATCCGGACGACGCTGGCCGGCCTCGACGCCTGGGGCGAGCGGTGGATCCGGCTGCAGATCGCCGAGCTCGGCATCGACACGGTGTTCGAGATCACGTCGATGCGGCTCAACCAGGCCGACATGACGGTCGAGCTGGAGGTGACCAGCTACGACAGCTGGTGGGAGTGGAACGCCGCGACCGACGAGCAGGCCCCGGCCGTGCCGCCGCCGGACGGCGATGACGATGCCGGGGTGCCGGTGCCGGATACGGTTTCGGTCACCATCGCGCATCGGTTCTACAACGCGCAGACGCCGGTTGCGGTCGGCGTCATCACCTGGGGGCCGCCGCCGCGGTCGGTCTATGTCGCCAAGGCGCGGTACAGGAAGGTCTCCGCGGATCCGCAGAACCCGTTTCCCTGGCAGCCGCTGCCGGTGGCGCAGGACGACGACCAGGTGGAGACCTTCCCGCTGCAGGACGGCACGGCCTACGAGGCGCAGGTGCGCTTCATCGGGCCGCGCGGCGCCGGCAGCGACTGGTCGACGCCGCCGGCGACCTTCACCGCGGTGGCGGATCCGGTGGCCCCGGCATCGCCGGCCAACCTGACGGCCCAGGCGAACGCGCCGGCCACCGGGCAGGTGACGGTCTCCGCCACGGCGCCGAACGACCCGCGGCACCTGTCGCTCCGCTTCTACCGCAACAGCAGCAGCAGCTTCGCCGGGGCGACGCTGATCAACGGGCCGCTCTATTGCGCGCCCCTGTCGGCGCAGACCTACATCGACATGCCGGCCGCCGGCGACTGGTGGTATTTCGCCACCTCGAGCAACTGGTCGAACGTGGCAAGCGCGCCGGCGGGCGGCGTGACGGCGGAGGTGTCGCCGGCGGCGCCGGTGATCACGACCCCGCCCGGCCCGATCAGCAGCCACGACCGGCGCCCGGCGGTGTCGGGCCATGGCGCCGTGCCCGGCGCCGCGATCAAGCTCTTTGCCAACGCAATGCAGGTCGGCACCGGAACGGCCGCCGGCGACGGCGCCTGGACCGTCACGCCTTCGGCCGATCTCGGCATCGGCGCCAACGGCATGACGGCGACGCAGACCGCCGGCGGGAATGAGAGCGTGGCGTCGGGTGCGGTGACCATCACGGTGGTGGCGATCGACGCCGACGCCTGGAGTTATATCGCCGCGATGACGATGCGGCCGGATTTCGCGCGGCAGACGCTGATCAAGAACCTAGTCGACAGCCTGAAGACGGCCGGGGTGTGGGCGAAGCTCGATGCACTCTATCTGCTGGCTGCGCATGACGCGCAGGCGGCGAAGCTGAACGCCAAGGCGCCGGGGAGCTTCGCGCTGACGGCGGTGTCGTCGCCGGTGTTCACCGTCGATCGCGGCTACAAGGGCACAGGGGCAGGAACCATGCCGGGCGGCTATCTGTCGACCGGGTTCAATCCGTCGACTGCCGGGGGGCACTACGCACTGAACGATGCACATCTGTCAGTGTGGGTCCGGACGCCGTCGAGTTCGACAACCAATGGCGCGATGTCGGAGGCGGGCAACGCCAATGCCTTCATCTCCAGCAAGAACGCCACGCCAGGGACAATCGTGACCCGGGAGAACGACAATGTGTCGACCGGGGTCGCCGCCGGCACGCCGAACTCGATTGAGCTGTTCTGCCTGTGCCGCACCGGTTTCGGCGCCTATTCTCGCTACCATAACGCCGCCTCGCTCGGCGACCTGGCCCAAGCCAGCACGTCGATCTTCAACGACACCTTTTATCTGCTGCGCCGCGGCGCGACGACCTATAGCGACGCGCAGATCTCGACGGCCTCCTTCGGCAGCGCCCTGACGCCGACGCAGGAAGGCGACTTCTACACCGCGCTGCACACATATCTCGTTGAGGTTGGCGCGGCCTGATCCTTCGCCGCCCCGGCGGCTCTGCACGACAACATGATGGAGTGACCGGTCATGCCGATTCCGACCGTTGATGAGGTGTGGGCCGATTTCAATTCGAACGGCACCGTCCATGAGCCGGCGAAGCAGGACATCCGCCGGCTGACGCGCTTTATCCAGACGCTTGCCGAGGCCAACGGGATGAAGACCTATCCCAACAAGGCGGCGATGGATGCCGATTTGACACAGCCCGATGGTAAGCCTGCGCTCCTCTACGCGGATCCGGCCGAGACGAACAACTACCCGACGGTGTGGATCTGGGACGACAGCGGCAACGAATGGATCGACGGGGTAGACCGCATCTCGTCGCTGAAGACCTTGGTTGACCTGATCCACAACGTTGCTCGGCGCGTCGTGGTGCTCGCGAACGAGGGCATCATCGATCGCCTCGGCCAACTCGGCGGCGGCTCCGGACAGATCTACATCCCGCGCAACGTCTTCATCGACTTGCCGGGTGTCGGCGCCAGCAACATCACGGTCGCCAACGCGGACTCCACGGAAAAGCCGGGCTGGGCCAAGCTGGCGATCCCGGCAACCTTCCGCTGCTTCGCGTATCTTGACCTGGTCGACAATACCTACAAGATCGTCGCCGCGACCGGCGGCGATTTCGCGCTGCCGACCACGCCGGCAGACAAGATTGTCCCGATAATCGACCTCGGGGTGCCGGGGAGTGCCGGATATTGGTCGCCGTTCCGGTTCCGAGAACTCAGCCCGATCAGCAATCTCTCCGCCTTCGCCGCGCTGTCGCCGATCGTGCATTCGAAGGCCGACAACAAGGCTCTGTTCCCCAGCGGGACGATCCGAAGCGAGCAAACACTCTTTGCCCACACGGTGCCGGCGACGGGACGGTATGAGGAATTCGACACGGCATCGTCGAATACCGCCGTTATCACATATTGGTGGGACTTTCGAGCCAATCAGTACAAGGCGACGGCCGGCGGCGCGACTCCGTTTACAATCGATCCAACCATTGGAGTCCGATTGGGCTGGAGTTGGAAAGGGGAGTTCTTCAGCGAGTGGCCTCATATCGGCATCATGGGGGCAGGACTTGGCAAGAACGACTTCGCCTGGGGCAAGGGCGACCGTCTGATCCAAGCGCCGCACGTCTTCAATGACAATCCCTCCCGCCTGGAGATGGTCGATGTCGAAGATGCCGCGCTCATCGCGGCCGGCTTCACCCGGGCAATCCGGACGGTCGATCCGGCTCTGGCCTGGCCGTTCGTTGGCGACCGCATCCCGGACAACCGTCCGGGCAAGCCGATCTACATCCGAGTTTGGCTCGAGGCCGCGGTCGACAATAATTTCGCCAATCCGCGGGTGCGTTTCCGCAAGCCGGATGGCGTTAATGTTCTGTCCACGCCCCTGACGCTGGAGAAGACTCTATCGCCGCGGGCCGCCATATTTAGCGTGCCACTTCTGATGCCTGAGCCCTCGGCGGTCGGTGGCGCCGGCGAGTTCACCGTTGTTGATGCCGGTACCTTCTACACTACCGGGCAACCGGAGGTGCGCGTTGCCGGCGTCCAATTCTCCTTCGGCCAGGGCGCTCAGTATATCGAAAGGAATGATTTTCCGACGACGCCGGCGCTTGCCATCCGCGTTGCGAACCTGGAGGCCCAAGCGGCGATAGATGATCCGGTGCCGTCGATTCTGATCGGCGAGGATCTTTGGCTGATCGAAGGCCGTGAGCAGTCGATCCACATCGACAACCTGCTGTCGACGCGGACCGAGCGGAAAGGCGTCCTGACCACGCTGTTCGCGCCCAACCCTGACATTAACAATACGGCGGCCAAGCCCTATGCACTGACTCTGGAGTCAGGCTCCTTCGTCATCAATCCGGCCACGATCGGGAGCAAGGCGAACATCTGGATGCACCGCTATAGCGATACGAAGGGCGGCGCCGCGCTGGGGCGTTCCTACCGATCGGCGGACATCACGGTCCACAAGGCCTCGGCTAGCGGAAAGAACGGCGCAGTGACGGTCGGTGGATCTAACGCCGGGACCGGCACGCTGGTCCAAGGATCACCCTTTGTCGATCCAACCGCGACGATCGGCAATTACGTGATCACCGTCGTCGCTGGTGCAGAGACGTTCTCCATCGTCGGGCCGGGCTATGCCGCGCGCGGCGCGATCGGCGCGGCGTTCGACGGGCCGATCAGCTTCACGCTCGCCGGTGCCCCCGTCGCCAACGACACCTGGACCGTCGCGGTGACCGCGGACACGGTGCGTCCGATGTGCATCGGCGATAGCATTGCGTCGCAGACCCTGGCGACCTATGTCCGGGACATCTTGACCGCGCGCGGCATGATCGTCGACATGTCTGGGACCGTTGGTCCGGTTGGCAATGAGGGTCGCGCTGGCTCAACGATCACCGATCACATCCGGGCGCGCACAAGCTGGCTGACACCGGTCACCAACTGGGCCTCCTACCTCGGGCTGCCGAACAGTGGCGCTGAATCGAAGATCACGTTCGACCCGTTCACCAAAGCGGTCGTTGGTGGAGAGCCTCCATCCGAGGTCTATAACGGCCGGCGGTTCGACTTTGCTTACTATCTGGCCAATACGGGGATCAACCCGCCAACTCATGTTTGGATCTGCCTTGGCACCAACGACATTGCTGCCTACGCCGCCGCGGACGCCGCCGACTGGATCGAGAAGGGCCTGACCATCATGGTCAACCAGATCCTGGCAGCTGTGCCGGGCGTCTATATTGGGATTGCCCTCCCGACCCTGCCGCGCATGGGGACTGCAGACACGCGCTGGAACAGCGCCTACGGCTTGGCGGTGCGCAAACTGCTGAAGTTCAAGCGGACGCTGAATCATGCCCGGGTTAAGGTGCTGTCGATTTGGACGGCGATCAACCAGGTGACGTCTTTTGCCAGCACTGAAGTGGTGGCGTCGACCGATCCCGAGACCGGCATGCAGACGCTGGACAACGGCGACATGTTGCACCCGTCTCAGTCCGGCGTTCATGAGTATGCCGAGGTGGTGGCCGCCTGGATCGCCAACACTGTCGACGGGACGTGATTGATTGCATTCCGCGGTGGCGCCGGGCACGCTTGCTGGATGTCGAAAGGCCTGATCCTCCGATCTCTGCGTAGCTCCCCCGCGCGAGTGCTGACGAAGCTCTGTATGGGGGTCGCGAGCGCCGCCGCTAGGCTCGCCAGCGCTGCCAGGACTGCGGCGCTGTTCCCGGCGGCCGAGGAATGCTTCTGCCACTGGTCGGCCGAGGTGAAGTATCCGGAGCGCGTGCGGCTCGGCCGCGGAGTCATCATCGGGCCTGGCTGCACGATCGGGGCGGCCTCGCCGATCCGGCTCGGCGACCACGTCCACCTGTCAAAGGGCGTCTATGTCGAGACGGCCGGCCTGGATTTCTCAGCGCCGCTACCATACCCACACGTGCACAAGCCGATCACGATCGGTGATGGCGTCTGGATTGGCGCCGATGCCATCATTCTGGGGGGCGTCACGATCGGTGCCGGATCCGTGGTCGGTGCCGGCGCGGTGGTGAGCAGGGATGTGCCGGCGCGATCCATCGTCACCGGCCAGCCGATGCTGGTTCGGGCGAGGCCGCCTCAGGACGACACGCGTCGATCTTAAGGACTCACTGGGCGGCGCCAGGCACGCCGCCTTGTACCGACCGGCGGGCCGCGATCATTCCGCCGACGGCTTTGCCCATCCGGATGGCGGGGCGCTCGACCAGAGCGAAGACGATGCAGGAGACGCAGACCGCGGCGGCGATCGACAGGGCAACCTGCAGCCCGGCCGGAAGCGCCAGCCCGGCTCGGGCCACGGCCTCGTCCACCAGCAGCTTGGTGTGCACGTGGAAGAGGTACAACGAATAGCTGATCTGGCCGAACCAGACCGCCACCCGACCGGTCAGCCGGATCCGGGTGGACAGCAGCATGAACACGCCGATGGCGGCGTAATACGACACCGCATAGCGCACCCAGTACTCTTCGAGGCCGGTGTCGAAGTCGTAGGCGAGCAGGCTGATCGGCGGGATCGCCAGCGCGAACAGCGCCAGCATCCAGAGGGCATAGCGCCGGTGGAGCGCAGATCCGTTGATCGTCGCCTCGCGCCAGAGCGTGCCCCAGAACATGATCGAGAGGCAGAGCGGCACGGCCACCGGCACCTTCCGCTCCAGGGCGAAGCGAGCAATGGCGAACAGAACCGCGACCAGCAGCCAGAACAGGCAGGCGCTGAAGGTGAAGCGGCCGATGTGCAGGAGGCCAAGTGCGAAAGCCACCGCGCACAGGCTGTAGAAGAGGAGCTCGATGAACAGGGTCCAGTAGATGCCGACGAGGTTGGCCTGGCCAAGCAGAGTCTGGGCCATGGTCACGTTTGCCAGCACATTGATCGCCGAGGGCATCGCCCCGCCGATGATGGCGGCAACGGCGATCCAGGCGGCCATGGACAGCCAGTAGGCCGGGTAGAGCCGGAAGAGCCGAGACACTACGAACCGGGCGAGCGGCGCCGGCCCCTTCGGAAAGCTGAACGGGATCACGAATCCGCTGATGGCGAAGAACATCACGACCCCGACCTTGCCCGGGTCGATGATGTCGTAGATCAAGGTCCTGACCGGGCCTGTCGCGATCGGCTGGATGTTGTGCATCAGCACCACCAGCAAGGCTGCGACGCCGCGGAGGGAGTCGATATAGGCGAGGCGGTGCGGTTTCGGCCCGGCCGTCATGGCTTCGCCTCCTGCGCGCTCCAGGCAGGCCTTCTGCCGGATTTGGGCCGCAGCATCGTCACGCCGATCCAGAAGAATATGAAGGCGAGATTGAAAAAAATGCCGTAAGCCGCAAGAAATGCATTCACGACAATTGCTGCGGCTATTTGTATAATAAAGGTTATGTATAGTGGCAGGGCAGCGACGTCGCCTTGCAGGACACGTCTGCGAGTGAATGAAACGAATCCACCAAGCACAAAGCAAAAGACCGGAGATAAAGGCCCAAAATCAACATAAAATGGACCAAACATCGTAGTGTATATTCCGGTTCGAGGAGTCGAAAGTGCTAAAACGCTGGCATCGTAGCTAACACCCCACAGAGAAGCCAATAATCTTGGGAAGAACGCGAACCCATAAAGGCCCCATTGATCGCTCTTCGTATAATACTCTACCAAATAAGTGAATTCCGGAACTCCGTGCAGTATGTACTGAGAAAATGTCGTCGCAATGAATGAGCTGTCTTTCTGCCAATCGGGCGAGGTTGACATGGAGCTATAGTATTCGGTGGTGACCGGCACCAGATGCGTGAAGGCGGAAAACCGGATGACGTTCTCGACCTTCAGGCCGATCTCGGTGAGACGGGCGATGAACAACAGGCCGCCAAGATAGATGAGCGCCAGAAAACCGAGGACGATCGCTGCAACGGCCAGCTTGGACGTCCGGGGAAATATGCTCAAGCGGGCGACCGCGAGCATGCCGATGCTCATGAACATGCTTGAACGAGAGCCGATGACGATCGTGAGGAGGGGCCACAGGAGCGCGAGCCCGATGCTCAACCATGTCCGGCCGACCCGCATTCCATTTCGCCGGGCGACCGCATAGAGCATGTACGGGACGACAGTGAAGGGGATCAGCAGGGTCGAAGCCATCGAAAACGCATTGGATCCGGCAGTCTCGATCTTCTCCCGATTTTCCATGAATCCGGTGTCGACCGTGAGGCCACGCAGGAAGACCCAGTCGGCCACGCGAAGAATGATGCCCAGGATCCCGAGGACGAAAGCCACCCGGTAGAGCAGCCGGAGGCGTTGATATTCATCGTCACGATCGGCCATTGGCGTCGGAAGCGACCTGGGCTCGAACAGCACCAAGCCCCCGAACAGAGCCGCCAGGCAGGATCCGAGCAATAGGTACGGGGCGCTCGTCGCCGGGACATACATCTCGATCGGCGCGAGCCAGAAGATGGCCAGCCATGCCAAGCACATCGACAGCAGAACGCTGGCAGGCGTCAATGCGCGTGGGTTGATCAGGCTGTGCTCGGCAAACCGGGTCATGCGCAATACGCCCTTATGAATCCTGGCAATCTTCGCCGCTGTGCCCGGCGAACGCCAGTCTCTTCGCCCGCCGCCGGCGGGTTTTTTCATGTCGCCAGCTCAGGAGACCGAAATGGCCGACCCCAACCTGCCCGAGCCCGCGCCGTATGCAATCCTGATGACGCTGATCGGGCCGGTGGTCTCGGCCGGCATCGGCGTCGTGATGCGGCACGCCCAGCGCGCGGCGACAGGCAAGCCGTTCTCGCTGCGCCGGCTGTCCTTCGAGCTGCCGTCCGTCATCGGCCTCGGAATCATGGGCGGCGCCCTCGGCGACTGGCTGGGGGCGGCCGAGACCGTGCGCTGGGGCCTGGCGGCGACTCTGGGCTATCTCGGGCCGCAGGTCGTCGAGGTCGTCTTCTATCGCTGGATCGCCCGGCAGGACCCGGGCTGACGCGCTATTTCGGCGGCTGGCCCTGAAACACGATGCCGCCCTGCGGGCCAACCGTGCCGCCGAGATCCTTCACCAGCGGCTCCGCCGCGCGGTCGAGCACGCTGGGCTGCTTGGGCTTCGGCGGCGGGGCAGGGCCCCAATCCCCGGAGCATGCCGACAGCGCGGCCAGCAGCACGGCGGCCCCAATCCTCAACAACGCGTTCATGCCCATTCCCCCTCGACACTCGCACCGATCCTAGCGCCTGCCGCAGCGCGGCGGCAGCGGATTTCGGATCAACCGGCCCCGCCTCGCGCGGGGCCTTTTTGCCTCAGGAGCACGGCATGGCTGCACAGACCCGCGGCGAGCGGAACAACAACCCCGGCAATATCGAGCGGACTGCCGCCAACCCATGGCAGGGGCGCCTGCCGGAGGCCGAATACCGCCGGACCGTCGAGGCCCGGCAGAATGGCGGCCGGTTCGAGGTGTTTGCCGCGCCGGCCTGGGGCATCCGCGCCCTGGCCGCGCTGCTGATCGCCTATCAGGACCGGCACGGGCTGCGCACCATCCGCGGCATCGTCGCGCGCTGGGCGCCGGACCGTGAGAACGACACCGGCGCCTATGTCGCCCATGTGGCGGCGCTGACCGGATTCGGGCCGGATGCCGTGCTGGACCTGCACGGCTACGCCCATCTGGCGCCGCTGGTGAAGGCCGTGATCGCCCATGAGAACGGCCGGAACCGCTATCCGGATGCGGTGATCGATGACGGCCTGCTGCGGGCGGGCGTGCAGCCGCCGGGCCGGGCGGTGGTCAGCCGCGCCGCCGACCGGGCCAAGACCACGGTGGCGGTGGCGGCGGGCGGCACGGCGGTGCTCGGCGCGGCGCTGGACGGGCTGCAGCAGCTTGCCCCGGCGCTGCCGGTGGTGCAGCAGATCGCCACCCTGCCGACCGTCGCCCTGATGGTGGCCGGCGTCGTCGCGGCGGTCGGGCTCGTCGCCTGGCTGGTGCTGCGGCGATGATCGGGATCGTCGCCGGCCTGCTCGGCTCCCGCCTCGGCCGCCGGGTGGCGCTGGCGCTGCTGGGCGCCGCCACGGTCGCGCTGATCCTCTGGCGCGTCTTCGCGGCCGGCCGGGCCGGCGTCGTCGCGCAGCAGACCCAGGAGACCCTGACCCATGTTCTGGACATCGTCCGGCGCGACCAGGCGCTGCGCTCTCTCAGCCCTGCTGCTCGCCGCGAGTGGCTGCGCCGCTACGCCGAAGGCCGGGAGCGCCGATAGCTTCTGCCTGGTGGTGGCCGAGCCGCCCGTGACAACGGCCTGGGTCGACAGCGCCGAGCAGGCCTGGGTGGACTGGCTGGTGCCGATCATCGATTACGGCCAGCGGCACTGCGGTTGGCGATAGAAAAGGGGCGGGGGCCGAAAGGCCTCCGCCCCTTTTTTGCGTTTCAGAACCGGCCGGCGCGGAAATCCTCGATCGCCTCGGCGATCTGCGCCTCGGTGGTCATCACGAAGGGGCCGTATTTCGCCACCGGCTCGCGCAGCGGCTTGCCGGCGACGATCAACAGCCGCGCCGGGCCGGCCTTGGCCGCGACGCGCACGCCGTCGCCGGCGCCGAGCACGCCCAGCGTGCCGCGCTCCAGCCCCTCGCCGCCGACCTCGGCCGCGCCGTGATAGACATAGGCGAAGCCGGCATGGCCCTGCGGCAGCGGCAGGTCGACCGTGGCGCCGGCCTCCAGATGGACATCGAGATAGACCGGCTCGGTGGTGCCGCCCTCGACCGCGCCCGCCGTGCCGCCGAACCGGCCGGCGATGACGCGGACCTTGGCGCCGGGGCCGGCCGCCACCTCCGGCACCGAATCGGCCGGGATGTCCTGGTAGCGCGGCGCCGTCATCTTCTCCGCCGCCGGCAGGTTGACCCAGAGCTGGAAGCCCCACATCAGGCCGTTCTCCTGCTCCGGCATCTCGGAATGGACGATGCCGCTGCCGGCGGTCATCCACTGCACGCTGCCGGGGCCGAGCAGGCCGACATTGCCCTTGTTGTCGCCGTGCCGCATCCGGCCGGCCAGCATGTAGGTCACGGTCTCGAAGCCGCGATGCGGATGGTCCGGGAAGCCGGCCAGGTAGTCGGCGGCGTCGTCGGAGCGGAACTCGTCCAGCATCAGGAAGGGGTCGAGATCGGGCAGGCCGGGCTGGCCGATCACGCGGGTCAGCTTCACCCCGGCGCCCTCGCTGGCCGCGCGGCCGCGCAGGGTGCGGGTCACGTTGCGCGGGCGGGTCAGGCCGCCAGTGGCGTTCGAGGTCTCGGTGGTCGCCATCATCATCTCCGTCTCGGCGCCGGATCGTCGGCGCGGTTTCGCTCTGCCCTCAAGATCGGGCCGATGGCCGGCGCGGAGAATGCGGCTTTCCCCGAAACCGCCGTTCGCTATGATCGAACGATGCGATATCGGCTCGATGACATCGCCACCTTCCTGCAGGTGGTGGACAGCGGCAGCATCAGCGCGGCGGCGCGGCGGCTGAACCTGTCGAAATCGGTGGTCAGCAAGCGCGTCAGCGACCTCGAGGCGGCGCTGGGCGGGGCGTTGCTGCAGCGCTCGACGCGCCGGGTGCTGCCGACCGACCGGGGCCTGGCCTTCTATGAGCGCGGCCGCAGCATCCTGCGCCAGCTCGACGAGGCGGCGGAGGAGGTGGCGGAGGGCGATGGCGACCTGCGCGGGGGCCTGCGCGTCGCCGCGCCGATGAGCTTCGGCACGCTGTATCTCGGCCCGGTGCTGTTCGACTTCGCCCGCCGGCACCCGCGGCTGGCCCTGACCCTCGACCTCGACGACCGCATGGTCGACCTGGCGGCGCAGGGCTATGACCTGGCCATCCGCATCACGCGGCCGCGCGATTCGGCGCTGATCGCCCGGCGGCTCGCCGCCAGCCGGCGGGTGATCTGTGCCAGTCCCGGCTACGCCGCCGCCGCCGGACTGCCGAAAACCTTGGCCGAGCTGCCGCAGCACGAGGCGATCGGTTCCGCCGAGGCGCCGTCCACCTGGCTTTGGCAGTTCGAGCCCTTCGCCGCCGGCGGGCCGCCGCGCAGCGTGGCGATGCGCAGCCGGGTCACCGTCAACAACGGCGAGGCCGCCCGGGATGCGGCGATCGCCGGCCTCGGCCTCACCGTGCTGCCCACCTTCATCGTCGCCGACGCGCTGCGCCAGGGCCGGCTGCTGCCGGTGGCGCTGGACGCCGAGCCGGTGGCGGATGTGATCCACGCGCTGTATCCGCAGACCCGGCACCTGTCGCGCCGGGTGCGGGCGCTGATCGACCACCTGGCCGAGAGCTGCGGCGAGGCCGCGCCCTGGGAGCAGGGGCTGGCGTTCGCCCCGGCCGAACGCCGGGTTTCCTGATCCGCCGCTTCCGCTCCCGGCCGATCGTCGCGATCTTCCCGGCATCACCACCGGATCGGAGATCGCGATGATCACGCTGCATGACCGCATGGCCCGGGGCCGCACCGAGACCGGCTTGGTCGAGGCCCGCCACACCTTCTCCTTCGGCCGGTTCCACGACCCGGACCGCATGGGGTTCCGGTCGCTGCGCGTGCTGAATGAGGACCGGGTCGTCCCCGGCGCCGGCTTCCCGGCGCATCCCCATGCCGAGATGGAAATCCTGACCTATGTGCTGTCCGGCGCGGTCGAGCATCGCGACAGCCTCGGCAACACCGCGGTCGTCCGCGCCGGCGACCTGCAGCGCATGACCGCCGGCACCGGCATCACCCATGCCGAGATGAACCCTTCGGCGACCGAGCCGCTGCACCTGCTGCAGATCTGGCTCCATCCCGACCGAAGCGGCCTGGCCCCCGGCTACGAGCAGTTGAGCGTCGGCGAAGGGCTGGCGGGCGGGCTGCGGCTGGTGGCGGGGCCTGAGGCCGGCGACGGTGTGCTGCGGATCCACCAGGACGCCCGGCTCTCGATCGCGCAGCTTGCCGCCGGCGAGACGGTGGAGCATGCGATCGCATCGGGCCGCGCCGCCTTCGTCCAGCTGACCCGCGGGGTCGTCACGCTCGACGGCCATGAGATGCGGACGGGCGACGGTGCCGCGGTCGAGGACGAGCCGGGCCTTCGGATCACCGCAGAGACCGAGGCGGAGTTCCTGCTGTTCGACCTCGCCTGACCTCCACACCGCGGCCCGGAGATCGTATCCGGGCCGCGGCCCTCTCGACCGGCTGCCGTCCGTCCTGGCAGGATGCTTTTTCCCTGGTTGTCTGCGACCGTCGCCCATGCGCATCGCCCTGCTGATCGCCGCCATCGCCGCCTTCCTGATCGGAATCGGCGTCTGGAGCTTCGCCATCACCGGCGACCTGGCCGGAAGCGACGGCGGCCAGGCCGTCCGGATCGCCGCCGGCGCGGCGGTGGCGGCCCTGCTGCTGATCGGCGGCTTCGTGGTCCTGATTCTGCGGGGGCGCTCCCGCGACCGGGAGCGGCGCTGACCCGACCGGCACGGGGGTTGCGCCGGCCGCGGCGCTGTGGCCGGATGCCGGAAACCGCGTGACGCGCAGCAGACCAGGGCATGGCCGACGATCCGATGACCGAACCGCCGCAGCGGGTGGGGTTCCTCCTGGTGCCGAACTTCTCGATGATGGCCCTGTCGGCGGTGCTGGAGCCGTTCCGGGCCGCCAACTGGGTGGCGCGGCGGACGCTCTACGACTGGCGGCTGCTCTCGGTCGACGGCGAGCCGGTCACGGCCAGCAACGGCGGCGTGCTGATGGCGCAGGGCGCGATCGGGCCGGAGGATTCCTTCACCATGATCGTGGTCGTCGCCGGGCTGGACCCGCAGGACGGCCGCGATGAGCGCATCCTGGCCTGGCTGCGGCGGATGGCGCGGCGCGGCTCGCGGCTCGGCGCGGTCTCGACCGGGACCTATCACCTGGCCTGGGCCGGCCTGCTCGACGGCTATCGCTGCACCATCCACTGGGAGAATCTCAGCGGCTTCACCGAGACCTTCCCGCGGCTCGACGTCACCGGACGGCTGTTCGAGATAGACCGCGACCGTTTCACCTCGGCCGGCGGTACCGCGTCGCTGGACATGACTCATTACCTGATCGGCCAGGCGCATGGGATCGACCTCGCCAACCAGGTGGCGGAGCAGTTCCTGCACGCCCGGCCGCGCCAGGGCCATGCGCCGCAGCGGATGGAGCTGCGCGAGCGGCTCGGCGTCAGCCACCCGAAGCTGCTGGCCGCGATCGCCGAGATCGAGGCCAACCTGGCCGAGCCGCTGCCGCGGGCGGCGCTGGCCCGGGCCGCCGGGCTGTCGACCCGGCAGCTCGAGCGGCTGTTCCGGATCTATCTGAACTGCACCCCGTCCCAGTACTATCTCGAGGCCCGGCTGAAGCACGCCCAGATCCTGCTGGCGCAGACCTCGCTGCCGATCCTGGAGGTGGCGGTGGCCTGCGGCTTCGCCTCGGCCTCGCATTTCGCCAAATGCTACCGCTCGCTGTTCAGCCACTCGCCGCGGGCGGAGCGGGCGCCGCGCCCGGTCGCCCCGACCCAGGTCATGGGCCAGCGCCGGGCGTGGTAGCGGGACCAGCGCCGCCGGCTACGGTAGCCGCACCCGGGCGGCGGTGACGCGGTTCTCGTTCTTCTCCTTGTCGCGGACCACGCCCCAGATCACGCCCTGCTGCGTCCGGTCCCAGGCGATGCCCTGGCCGGCGATGTCGAGCGGCGCGGTGGCGACCCAGCGCAGCATCGAGCCCGCCTCCGGCAGAGCCAGGGCATAGACCTCCGGTTCGTCATGGCCGGTGATCCACAGCCGCCCGTCCGGCCCCCAGGAGCCGCCGGAATTGCTCATGTCGCCAAACTTCTCCAGCAGCTCCGGCGGCAATATCCAGGCTTCGGCGACGCGCCAGTCGGCGTCGAAGCGGACGATCTGGGTGTTGTACTTGTTGCCATAGGCAAGCGGGCTTCGGTCGAACACCCGGTTGTAGTTGGCGAAGCCGCCCCACCAGGCCCCGTCGTGATAGTCGATCCAGGTCAGCGAGCCACGATCGATGCCGAAGCTGTGCGTGCCGACATGCTTCAGCGTCGCCGCATCCCAGATCTCGACCGAGCTGGCCATCGGCCATTCCGGGTAATTGGAATGCGCGGTGTAGAGCTTGCCGTCGACGACCACGCCGCTGTCGAGATGGAGGATCGGCCCGTCCTTCGCTTCGGCCCAGGCGGCGATCCGGGCGCCGGTCTTCCGGTCGTAGCGGGCGATCGACCGGCTGTTGATGGCGTAGAAGGAATCGGCATCCACCGCCACGGCCTGCCGCGCCTCCGCCGCGGGGAAGGAGGCGACCGCCTCGACCGGGTAGGGCTTCGGCTCCTCCGCCCGGGCCGGGGCCGCCAGGAGGCCGGCGGCGAGAAGCAGGGCTGGAACAGCGGTCATGCGGATCATCGATCGTCCCTCACGTCTACGGAAGGCGCGGACCCTAGGCCCGGGGCCGTGACAGGACGATGATGCTTCCTTGATGCTTCGGTTGCCGGCCGGTCAGCCGACGGTCTCGGCTTGCTGCAGGATCTCGGCCAGGCCCGGGGGCAAGGTGCCGCTCAGCAGCATCACCTGCAACTGCAGCAGGGCGGCAACGGTCAGCGAATCGGTGATCCGGCCGTCCATCACCATGGCGAAGGCTTCGGCCAACGGCACCGTGCGCAGCGCCAGATCCTCGGTCTCCTCCGGCTCGGCCTCGCCCTGGGTCAGGCCCCAGGCGACGAACAGATGGGCGACCTCGGTCGAAACGCTGTTCGATGGATGCATGGTCAGGAGGCTGTGCCAATGCGCCGCCTCCAGCCCGGTCTCCTCGCGCAGCTCGCGCTGGGCCGAGATGACCGGCGGCAGCTGCGGGTCGCCACCGCCCTCCGGGATCTCCCAGCTGTACAGGTCGAGGGCGTAGCGGTACTGCCCGACCAGGGTGACCCGGCCGCGGTCGTCAATCGGCACCACCCCGATCGCCAGGTTCTTGAAAGTGACCACGCCGTAGATCCCGGGCGTGCCGGCCGGGGTCAGCACATCGTGCTCATCGACCTTGATCCAGGGATTCTCATAGACCGACTTGATCTTCAGCGTGATCCAGCGGTTCAGGCCCCCACCGCTGCCGCCACCGTCACCACTCGCCACGGACATCCTCCACCAGCCGCTCCAGGCGGCTCAGATCGGCGACCTGCAGATGGTCGGCGGCACGGACGACGATGCCCGATTTGGCCAGATCGCTCAGTACGCGCGCCACCGTCTCGCGCGTGGTGCTGACCCGGCTGGCGATGTCGGAATGCACCGGGATCGGCCGGATCGTCGCGCTGCCGTCCGGCTGCGCCCCGAGCGTCCCCAGGCGCAGCAGCTCGGCATGCACCCGGTTGTTGGCGCCAACCGTGCTCAGCTCCATGATCCGCTCATTGGCCCGGCGGACCATGCCGACCAGATGCACCATGACCGCCAGCGCCATGGCGGGATGCTCGGTTACGGCGCTGCGGAACAGGGCGGTGGGCAAGGCGGCGACGGTCGCGTCGGTCAGCGCCATGACATTGGCGGAGCGCGGCTCCCGGTCCAGCGCCGACAGCTCGCCGAAGGAGGCACCGGCCGACAGGTCGTCGAAGGTGATCTCGCGGCCCGAGGCGGAATAGATCACCACCCGGACCTTGCCCTCGACCAGGAAGTAGACGTGGTCTGGATCGTCGTTGCGGTCGATGATCTGCTCATGCGGCGCGAAGCGCTGCCAGCGGCATTGCTTCTGCAACTCGGCGCGCAAGGTGGCCGGAGCAAGCGCGAGAAGATCGATCCCGTCGAGGGGGCGGGCGTCGTTGGCAGGCACGGGTGCGTCTCGTTGTTGAGGCGCGCCAGGATAGGGCCGGCGGGCCGCGCCCGCCAGAGCCGATCTGCAGCCCTCAGCCCGAGCGCTGGAAAGCGGGGCGCAGCGGGCGTGGCGCGCCGATCCGGCGCAGCCAGCCGCGGGCCGGAACCTCGACCCGGCGATGCAGCAGGATGGAGAGCGGCAGCAGCGCCGCGACCATCAGGGCGATCACCCCCAGCGACTGCAGGGCGGAGAAGCCGGCATCCTCGATCTCGTGCCCGGTGGCCAGCCGCCAGCCGAGATGCACGCTGTCGAGCAGCAGGATCTGCGCCAGATAGACGGCGTAGGAGATCTCGCCGAGGAAGATCATCGGCCGCGTGCCCAGCGCCCGGCCCACCCGTGCCGTGTTCTGCGCCAGGCAGAGGATCAGCAGGCCGAACAGCGGCACGATGAAGACGCCGCGCATGTTCAGGTGCATGGCCAGGATGATGGCCGCGGCGGTGCCCAGGGACGCCGCATCGGTTGCCATCCATCGCGGGGCGCCGTCCTGCCAGGCGCGGTAGAGGACCATGCCGCCGGTGAAGCCGAGGAAACAGCGCGGCACGCCCCAGTCGCTGGTCAGGTCGAGGTCGTGCTGCGGTCCCGCGGACAGCAGGGCGAAGCCGGCCAGGGTCGCGACATAGAGCAGGAGCAGCCCGGTCGGGCGCAGCCGGGCGACGACCGGCACCAGCAGCGGGAAGGCGAGGCCGACGATCCATTCGGCGCTGATCGACCAGGACGGTCCGTTCCAGGTGATGGTGTCGTAGAGCCCGGCCGCGTTCAGCAGCAGCAGGCTGCCCGGCAGGGTGGCCAGGGTGTGGCTGCCGCCGAAGGCGCCTTGGCCGACGGCCAGCTTCACCAGCTCCAGCAGCACGAAGCCGCCCAGGAGCACGAGATGCAGCGGGTATAGCCGCGCCAGGCGGGCCTGCAGGAACGGGCCCAGCGTCGCCTTCGACGGCCCATCGGCGAAATTGCGCCCATAGACGTGCATCAGGATGAAGCCGCTGAGCGCGAAGAACAGGTCGACGAAGAGATAGCTCTTGCCGACGAAGAAGGTCGTGTCGGTCAGATGCAGGTTCGGGAAGGATCCGACCGAATAGTGGAACAGCACGACGCAGAGCGCGGCGATGCCACGCAGCGCGGTCAGGGCGGGAAAGTATTGCTGCTGGCTGCGGGGGGATGCCTCGGCCATGAGCTCCGGAATGCTGTTGAAGGCGCCTGATGGACCGAACCATCGGGCCGGCCGAACGTTCCCCGGGGCTGCGGCGTCCCGCCTCAACCCCGTCCGGCCAGGGCGCCCTCCTCGACCCCGATGCGGTGGTACAGCAGCAGGGCATTGGCGAGAGAGAAGGCGATGGCGATCCACCAAGCACCGAAGGCCAGGGGCAGCACCGCGATCTCCGCCGTCACGATCAGGTAATTGGGGTGCCGGACCCAGCGATAAGGGCCGCGGCGTACCAGCGGGGCGCCGGGCAGGCTGAGGACGCGCGTGGTCCAGTACGGCCCCAGCGTCGCCACCACCCAGACCCGCGCCGCCTGCAGCAGCACGAAAAGGGCCAGCAGCGGCCAGGTCGGGTCGCGGTCGGCCGGGACCAGCAGGAAGACCGCCAGCAGCCAGGCGCCATGCAGCAGAATGAACAGCGGATAGTGGCGCGCGCCGCTCTCGACCGCGCCGCGGGCCCGCAGCCGGCTCTCGTTGCGGCGGGCATAGACAAGCTCGCCAAGGCGCTGGGCGGCCACCAGCAGCGCCACCCCCTGTGCCCAGCCGAGCATCAGCCGCAGTCCAGCACGGCGAAGCCGGCGCAGAAGCCGGGGCCCAGCGCGCTCAGCAGCCAGCGCCCGGCCATCTGCCGGCGCTTCTCCGCCAGCACGAACAGCACCGTCACTGCCGACATGTTGCCGTAGCGGCGCAGCACCGCGCGCTCGGCCGCCATCGCCGCATCCGGCAGCTCGAAGGCGTCGCGCAGCGCCTCGACCACCTTGGTGCCGCCGGGGTGGAACACGAAGCCGGAGAGATCCGCGACACCGAGTCCGTGCCGGTCGAGGAAGGCGTCCGCCGCCGGCCGCAGGTCGCGGCGCACCAGGGTCGGGATGTCGCGCGAGAAGATCACGCCGAGCCCGTCGGCCTCGACCGACCAGCCCATCACATCCAGCGTGCCGGGCCAGCGATGCTCGCCGGTCGGCCCCAGGGCCGGCGCGCCGTCCTCCGGCCGGATCAGCACCGCGGCGGCGCCGTCGCCGAACAGGGCGGTGGCGACGACGTTGCTCTTGGTCAGGTCGCCGCGGCGGAAGGTCGGGCCGCACAGCTCCACCACCAGCAGCAGCACCGTGCCGTTGAGCGCGCGCGACAGCGCCGCGGCTCGGGCCAGGCCCAGCACGCCGCCGGCGCAGCCCAGGCCGAACACCGGCAGCCGCACCGTGTCCGGCCGGAACGGCAGCCGCTCCATCAGCCGGGCATCGAGGCTGGGCGTGGCGATGCCGGTCGAGCAGATGGTGACGATGGCGTCGACCTCGCCGGCGCCGATGCCGCCCTCATCCAGGCAGCGCCTTGCCGCGTCCTCCAGCAGGTCGAGCGCCGTGTCCATGAACACGGCGCTGCGATCGTGCCAATCATGCGGGGCGAAGTACCAGTCCAGCGGCACGGCGGAACGGCGGGTGTCGATGCCGGCGGAATCGTAGATCGGCGCCATGCGCTCGAACAGCGCCGGCTTCGCCGCGAAGACGCGCCGGGCGCCTTCGCGCGCCTCGTCCTGGGTGATCACATACCGGGGAACGGCCGTTGCCAGCCCCGCGAGTCTCGGCATCCTGTACCTCCGCGGGGCCATCCCGCTCAGGGAGGGACCAGAACTGGTCCTTCCAGTCTGTTCGGGAAAGAGGCCGTCGCGTTGCGTGCGTAACGCAGGTCAGGATGCCGCAGGGTCGGTGATCCGCCGCGGCCGCAGCGCCGTCGCAGAGATCAGGGCGGCGGCGAGGCAGGCCACGGCCGCTCCCATCGCCAGCGGCGGGAAGCCGGCGGCGGCATAGCCGATCCCGGCCAGACCGGTGCCGATCAGGGTGCCGAGATAGGTGACGGCGCTGTTCAGCCCCAGCACGGCGCCGCGCGCCTCGGGCTTGGCGCGGGACAGCAGCAGCACCAGGATGTTCAGCCCGAAATGATTGGCGAAGCCCCACAGGCCGGTCAGCGTGGCGATCGCGGCGAAGCTGCGCGTCGCCGGCAGCATCAGCGCGTAGATCGCGGCCACCACCAGCAGCACCAGCGGGAACAGCCGGCGTGGCCCCAGCCGGTCGACCAGCCCATCGCCGAAGCTGGCGGCGCCGAAGCCGATGCCGTAGGTCAGCACGATCAGCCCGGCCTGGCCGGCGCTGACGCCGAGCTCGGCCCGCACATGGTCGCCGATGAAGGCGTAGACCCCGTAGAACGCGGCCATGAAGCCGAGGCAGATCGCCAGCAGCGCCGGCACGCCGGGATAGGCGAGGGGGGCGACCACCGCCCCCAGCCCCGGCCTTGCGCCTCGGTCGCGCGACGGCGGTGCCGGCAGTCGCGCGATGCCGAACAGGGCCAGCACGGCCAGGCCGGCCAGCACCAGGAAGACGGCGCGCCAGCCCAGCGTCTCGGCCACCAGGGCGGCGGCCGGTACCCCGGCGACCATGGAGATCGACCAGCCGGTCAGCACCCGGCCCAGCACCCGTGATTCCCGACCCGGCGGTGCGATGGTGGTGGCCAGGGTGTAGATCGAGGGCAGGATGATCCCGGCGCCCAGGCCGGCCAGCGCCTGGGCCGCCGCGAGCAACAGCCAATGCATGGCGAAGGCGGAGAGCAACGTTGCCGCCGCCAGCCCGACCATGCCGCCCAGCAGCGCCCGGCGGGGGCCGATGCGGTCGATCTGCGGCGCCAGCAGGAAGGCGGACAGCGCGGTCGCCCCGCCATAGGCGGCGATGGCGCGCGACACGGCCACCGGCGTGGCCGCCATCGCCGTGGCGACGTCGCCCAGGATCGGGCTCAGCACCAGCGAGTTCGAGCCGACCACGGCAATGCCGGCGGTCAGGATCGCGGTCTGCAGCGAGACGGCGCTCTGATGTTGATGGCGTTCGGTCATGAGATATAGTTGCCGAACCTGGTTCGGTCATGAAGGGCAATTCTCGTGGTCATCGAAAATACGAAAACGGTTCGGCGCCGGCCCGCGGAGGCCCCTTCCCTCGACGCCGTCGACCGAAGGCTGTTAGGGCTGCTGGCGACCGACGCGACGTTGAGCTACGCCGAGCTCGGCCGGGCGCTGAACCTGTCGCCGCCGGCGGTGCATGAACGGGTGAAGCGGCTGAAGCGCGACGGAGTCATCAAGGCCACGGTCGCGGCGCTGGACGGGCGCAAGCTCGGCAAACCGATCCTGGCCTTCATCCATGTCAACACCACCGGCTGGGGCAAGACCCAGGAGATGCTGGACCTGGCGCAGCGACCGGATGTGGAGGAGATCCACACCGTCACCGGCGACACCTGCCTCATGCTGAAGGTGCGGACGCAGGACGCCCAGGGGCTGGAGGACCTGCTGCGGGTGATCTACGACATTCCCGGCGTCCAGGGCACGCGCAGCTACATCGTGCTCAGTTCGCATCTGGAGCGCGGGGCACTGCCGGCCGATTAGGGGGCGGGCGACGCGTCCATGGCTTGCGTGGGCCGCAGGCGACATTCGGCCAGACGGTCCAGCTCGTCCAGCGCGGCGGCATGGCTCTGGCCCCAGTCGCACAGCGCGCGCAGCACCGGCTCCAGGCTCAGCCCCAGCGGCGTGGCCGAATAATCGACCCGCGGCGGCACTTGGCGGAAGATCTCGCGGTGCACCAGCCCGTGCTCCTCCATCTCGCGCAGTTGCTGGATCAAGACCTTCTGGCTGACCTCGGGCAACGATCGCTTGAGTTGCGACAGCCGGCGGGGGCCGTCGAAGAGGTGATAGAGGATGACCGCCTTCCAGCGGCCGCCGATCACCTTGAAGGCCCGCTCCACCGGCAGCACCGGCAGCCGCTTGATCGTCTCTGCCATGGTCACCTTCTGGTCAGTATGGAACGAAAGAGTGGGTAGAGCCGCCGGGCGGCATACTGGCAAGAGGCGTCTCACGCTGTCCAACGTCAGGTGAGGCCATGAAAGCCGTCCAGTTCAGCCGCTTCGGCGGGCCCGAGGTGCTCGAGACCGTCGAGCAGCCGACCCCGCAACCCGGCCCCGGCGAGGTGCTGGTCCGGGTTCGGGCCGCCGGGGTGAACTATTTCGAGACGCTGATGCGGCGGAACCTCTACGCCGTGACGCCCGAGCTGCCGATGGTCCCGGGTGTCGAGGTGGCGGGAGAGATCGAGGCGGTCGGGCAGGGCGTCGATGCCGCGCTGCGCGGTACGCGAGCGGCTGTGCCGATGTTCGCGATCGGGCGCCCCGCCGGCGGCTATGCCGAATATCTCGCCGTCGAAGCCGCTTCGGTCGTGAAGCTGCCTGAAGGCCTGTCTTTCGAGCACGCTGTGGCGCTGCTGGTGCAGGGTCTCACGGCGCTGCACCTGGTGCGGCGCAGCCCGCCGCGCGGCCGGACGGTCCTGGTCACGGCCGCGGCCGGAGGCGTCGGGTCGCTGCTGCTGCAGTTGGCCCGGCGCGCCGGGGCCGAGCGGGTGATTGCCGTCGCGGGAGGGCAGGAGAAGCTGAATGTTGTCCGTGACCTCGGAGCGGATTTCGGCGTCGATTATTGCGAGCCCGGCTGGGTCGCCCGGGTCAAGGACGCCACCGGCGGTCTGGGAGCCGATATCGTCTACGACACCGTCGGCGGCGCCGTCACCAAGGCTTGCCTCGACGCCCTGGCGCCAGCCGGCGAGCTGGTGTTCGGCGCGCTGGGCCGGTTCGAGCTCAAGCCCGCCGAGCTGGAAGGGATGCTGTTCCGAAATCAGTCGCTGAAGGGCTTCGCCCTGCTGCCGTTGCTGACGCCCGAAGCTCTGCAGGCTGATCTGGTGGAGCTGTTCACCTTGGCTGCGGCCGGCGCGCTGACCATCACGGTGGGGCGTTATCGCCTGGATCAGGCCGCCGACGCGCACCGCGCGCTGGAAGACCGCCGGAGCACCGGCAAGGTCGTACTGGTGCCGTAGGTGAGGCGATTTCAGATCACAACCAGTTGCAGTTCGCTCAATCCGATTGCATATTGCAATCGGAACTGGAGCAACCGTGCATGACCAACGAACCTCGATCCGGCTGTCCAATCAATCTGACCCTCGAGGCCCTGGGCGACCGCTGGAGCCTGCTGGTGATCCGCGACATCATGTTCGGCGACCGGCGGCACTTCCGTGAGCTGCTGACCCAGTCGGAGGAGGGCATTGCCTCCAACATCCTGGCCGACCGGCTGAAGCGCCTGACCGAGGCCGGGTTCCTGACCCGCACCGACGACGAGAGCCATAAGCAGAAGGCGATCTACAACCTGACCGAGAAGGCGGTCCAGCTGGTGCCGCTCCTGGCCCATATGGGCGCCTGGGGCCGCCGCCACATGCCGGCCACCCCCGACCTCTCGATCCGCGCCCAGCTCTTGGAGGAGGGTGGCCCGGCATTGTGGGACGAGTTCATGGACGATCTGCGCAGCGCCCATCTCGGCCAGCCGCGCCGGCGCAGTGGCCCGACGGTGGTCGAACGGCTGCGCGAGGCCTTCCTGGCGGTCCGCGCCGCCGGCTGAGGAAAAATATTCGAGGCCGTGTCGGAACCGCGGCCGGGGGGCCGTCCTTGGGGCATCAAAGGTTCAAACCAGGAGATCCCCGTGACCGCCACCCCTGCCTCCGACCGCGAGCTCGTGCTGACCCGCCTGATCGACGCGCCTCGCGAAAAGCTGTTCCGCGCCTGGACCGAGCCCGAGCTGATGAAGCAGTGGTTCACGCCGCGGCCCTGGACCGCCCCGGTGATCGAGGTCGATCTGCGGCCCGGCGGGTCCAACTTGATCGTGATGCGCGGCCCGGACGGCACCGAATTCCCGAACCGGGGCGTCTATCTCGAGATCGTCAAGAACGAGCGCCTGGTCTTCACCGACGCCTACACCAAGGCTTGGGAGCCATCGGAGAAGCCGTTCTTCACCGGCATCATCACCTTCGAGGACGAGAGCGGGAAGACCCGCTACACGGCCCGTGCGGTGCATTGGACCGTCGCCGACCGCGAGGCCCATGAGAAGATGGGCTTCCACGAGGGCTGGGGGCTGTGCGCCGACCAGCTGGCGGAGCTAACTGCCAGGATTTGAACGGGCGCAGGGCGGTGTTGCTATGCCGCCCGCCCGAAATCTCGAACCGTCATGGCGAGCCCCGAAGGGGCGTGGCCATCCAGAGATCGAGCCGCTGGATCGCCACGTCCCCCGGCTCAGGGCCGGGGTCCTCGCGATGACGAAGAGGTCAAGGGTCGGCGTCTGGTCAGCCGGCCGTGTCCTTGCTGCGGTAGTGATAGCGGTACAGCTCGGTGCGGAAGCCGAGCGACGCGTAGAGGGCCAGGGCCGGAGCGTTGTCGGCCACCACCTGCAGGCAGGCGCCGCCGGCGCCCTGGGTCAGGGCCCAGTCCATCAGATGGCCGACGGTCCGCGTCCCGTAGCCGCGCTGGCGATGCTCCGGACGGGTGGCGACGGCCTCGACCACCAAAAGCCGGTCGTGCACGACGCCATAGGCCGTCGCCACCACCTGGCCCTCGACCCGGCAGGCGGCAAAGGCCTTGGGCAGCGCGATGCTGTCGACCATCGAGCCGAAGATCGGGTCGGCCGGGTCGGACCGCAGCGCGAGCCACTCCTCGTCCGGCCGGTCCGACAGCTCGATCCAGGCGCAATCCCGGGGCCGGTGGTCGGACAGGTCTGCCAGCAGGGTGGTGGTGTCGCCCTCGGCGACGTAGCCCGCACGATCCAGCGGCTTGTCCATGCCGGTGGCGATCGCCGGCACCCGGAACCGGGACGGCTGGCCGAGGCCACGATAGATCCCCTCCGCCGTGGTGATGATGCCGCTGGGGTCGCGCGGGCCGCCGCGCAGCGGGTTCACCGAGTTGGTCCGGCGCGTGGCGCCGCCGGAAGCGCGCAGCAGCCAACCGCACAGCAGCACCTGCCGCGGCGACGGCCAGGCGTTCTGGCAGGCTTCCTCGACTCTCCAGGCGATATCGTCGGCGGACATGGACACGGACCCCGAAACGGAAAGGGCCGGACGGCTGCCCGGCCCTCTCTCTATGTAGCGACGATTCAGCGCCGCGGCAGCAGCTTCTGCACCTCGTCGGCGGCGTCGGCCAGGGCCTCCTCCGGCGTCGCGCTCTGTTCCACCACCCGCGACAGGTTGTCGACGATGGTCTGGGTCACCTTCACGCCGTTGCTGCCGGGGAAGGCGTACCAGGGCCGCATCTTGTCCATCTGCTCCAGCCCGGCCTTGAACAGCGGGTTCTTGGCGTAGAAGTCGCCGAGATACTCGGGCGACTTCGCCGCCAGGTCGTTGTTCGGGACGTAGCCGGTGCCCGGCACAACCACCGACGCGCCATAGGGGCCGGCGGCGAACTTGATGAACTCCCAGGCCGCCTGCTGCTTGGCCGGGTCGCGGGTCAGCATCACCGCGGCGTTGCCGCCGGTCGGCAGCCGGCCCTTGGCTGGGTCCAAGAGCGGGATCGGCGCGGTCCGCAGCTCGAACTTGTCGCCGACATTCTTGATGGTGTTGCGCAGCGCGCCGGTGGTCTGGAAGGCGAGGCCGACCTTGCCGGCGACGAAGGCCTGCTCGCCGGCGGACTTGGTGAAGACCGGCATGCCGCCCTCCATCACCATGCGCTGGACCAGGGTGAAGGCGGCCAAGCCTTCCTGGCCGTCGAAAGCGACCTTCTTCTCATCGACCGACAGCATGTCGCCGCCGGCGCCGAACAGCAGGGCGCTGAACATCCAGTCGTCGCCCTGCCAGCGGAAATCGATACCGTCGACGCCGTCGCCCAGCGCCTTGATCTTGGCGCCCAGCGCCAGCACCTCGTCCCAGGTCTTGGGCGGGGTGTCGGGATTGCCGCCGGCCTTCCGCACCAGGTCGGCGTTGAGATACATGATCGGGTTCGAGGTGGCGAAGGCCAGGCCGGCCTGCTGCCCGCCGAACTGGGCCAGGCCGAGGATGTGGTCGCTGAAGCCCTGTTCGGCCATAGGACCGTCTCTCTCGACGAAGGGCTTGAGGTCGACCGAGATGCCGCGCTCCGCCACCACCCGCAGCCGGTTCAGGCCGATGAAGGTGACGTCCGGCATCTCCGCGGTGCCGGCCTGACGCAGGATCAACTGCAGCCCGTCCTCATAGGTCGGCGACGGGCTGGCGAAGACGATCTTCACGTCCGGATGCTCGGCCATGAACTTCTGCGAGATCGTGTCCATCACGTCCTTGAAGAAGCCCGGCATCGGGTAATGGACGGTCAGGGTGGTCTCGGCCTGCGCGGCGCCGGTCATTGCCGCCGCCAGAGCCATGCCCGCCAGCGCGGTTCGGATCAGTTTCAAGATTGCCCCTCTCTGGAAGAAACGCGACCGGGTCAGCCCTTCAGCCCGGTCAGTGTGATGCCTTCGATGAAGCGGCGCTGGGCGGCCAGGAAGGCGGCGACCAGCGGCAGGGTGACGATGACCGTCGCCGCCATCAGCGCGCCGTAGTCGTCGCCGGCCTCGGCGGCGCGGAAGAACAGCAGGCCCAGCGGCGGCGTCGCCATGCGGGTGTCGCTGACCACGATCAGCGGCCAGAACAGGTCATTCCAATGGGCGACGACCGAGAAGATCGCGAAGGCGGTGATCGCCGGCCAGGCATTCGGCACGATGACGCGCCAGACGATCGCCAGCTCCGACATCCCGTCCAGCCGGGCCGCGGCGATCAGGTCGTCCGGCATCGCCCGGAAGAACTGCAGAAACAGGAAGATGCCGAACACCGAGATGGTGAAGGGCGCGACCAGCGCGACATAAGTGTTCAGCGTGCCGGTGGCCGACAGCGCCACATAGATCGGCAGGGCGATGGCGTGGATCGGCACCAAAAGGCCCAGCATGATCATCGTGACCATGGCCCGGGATCCGCGGAAGCGCAGCTTGGCCATGGCATAGGCGCAGGGCACGGCCACCAGCACCTGCAGCACCAGGATCAGGCCGCAGACGATGACGCCGTTCAGCAGGATCTGCGCCATCGGCACCCGGGTCAGCGCCTTGGTGAAATTCTCGATCAGGGCCCAGCGGTGCGGCAGCAGCGACAGGGAGGACGAGAAGATCTCGTCCTGCGGCTTCATCGCGACCGACAGCATCCACAGGTAGGGCGCGACGAAGACCAGGGCGCCGAGCGACAGCACGGCCAGCCGGACGACCCGCAGGGGAGGCCAGGCGGTCATGCGTAATGCACCCGGCGGTCGAGCACCCGGTACTGCAGCAGCATCAGCACCACCAGCACGGCCAGGAACACCACGGTCATCGCCGAGGCGTAGCCGACCCGGAGATAGACGAAGCCCTCCTGGTAGATGGTCCAGAGCAGGACTTCGGACGCCTTGTTCGGGCCGCCCTGGGTCAGGGTGCCGACGGTCTCGAACACCTTCACCGCATTGACGACGCTGATGGTGATCACGAACAGCGTGGTCGGCCCCAGCATCGGCCAGGTGACCAGCCGGAACCGCTCCCAGGCATTGTCGGCGCCGTCGATCTCGGCGGCGGCGTACAGCTCGCGCGGGATCGCGGTCAGCCCGGCCAGGAACAGCACCATGTTGAAGCCGACCGACTGCCACACCCCGATCAGCGCCAGGCTCAGCAGCACGGTCTTGCTGTCGCCCAGCCAGTTCGGGCCGGGCAGGCCGACCAGCCGCAGCATCTCGTTCACCGGGCCGATGCTGGGGTGCAGCAGGTACTGCCAGACCGTGGCCATGGCGACGAGCAGCGAGGCGACGGGCAGGAAGTAGATGGTGYGAAACAGCGCCCGGCCGCGCGTCTCCGCCTCGATCAGCAGGGCGACGCCAAGGCCCAGCAGCACCGAGGCCGGGGTGACGATGGCGGTGTAGACCGCGGTGTTCTTCAGCGAGATCAGGAAGGTGCGGTCGCCCAGCAGCTCGGCGTAGTTGTCGAGGCCGATGAAGGTGACGCCGTCATAGCCGAGCTCGTAATCGGTCAGGCTGAAGCCCAGCACCGCCAGGGTCGGGGCCAGGATCAGGACCGCCAGCAGCAGCACCGCCGGGGCGGACAGGCGCCAGGCGGCGAAGCCCTCCGCCCGCGCCGCCGCCCGGGCGGCCCGGCGCGCGGTGCCGTCATCGAACGCCAGGTCAGCCATGGGCGGCGATCCGCAGCGGCGCCGTCGTGACCGGCACGCGGCCGCCCTCCGGGCCGAAGACCAGGATGTCGGCGGCGTCGACCGCCAGGGTCACGGCGGCGCCGGGCGCCAGCTCGGCCGCCAGGGCCGGGACGGTCTTCGCGACCAGCTCCGCCCCGTCGGCCAGGGTCAGGAACACCAGCAACTCGGAGCCCAGGAACTCGAGCCGGCGCACCGTTGCGGCCAAGTCAGGCTGACCCGGCATCAGGAAGCGAAACGTCTCCGGCCGGATGCCCAGCGTCACCGCGGTCCCGGGCACGGCCTCGACGCCGTCGACCAGCACCCGGCCGCCGATCCGGGCGGCGCGTGTCTCGTCCAGCACCGCTTGCAGCAGGTTGATGCGCGGACTGCCGATGAACTGCGCCACCTCGACATGGGCCGGGTCGGTGTAGATGCGGGACGGCGTGTCGAGCTGCAGCAGCCGGCCGCCGATCATCAGCGCGACCCGGTCGGCCATGCTCAGCGCCTCGGACTGGTCATGGGTGACGTAGAGCGTGGTGACGCCGGCGCGGCGGTGCAGCTCGACGATTTCGCCGCGGGTGTGGACCCGGAGGTTGGCGTCCAGGTTCGACAGCGGCTCGTCCATCAGGAAGGCGGCGGGCCGCCGCACCAGGGCGCGGGCCAGGGCGACGCGCTGGCGCTGGCCGCCGGACATCTGGCCCGGCTTGCGGTCCAGCAGATGGTCGATCTTCAGGCTCGCCGCCGTCTCGCGGACCGAGTCCTGGATCTCTGCGCGCAGGCCGCGCTGGCCGGGCATCAGATTGCCGATGAAGGGCAGGCGCTGGGCCGTCGACAGCCGCCGCATCGCCAGCGGCACGGCGATGTTCTGGCCTGCGGTCAGATGCGGGTACAGGGCATAGGACTGGAACACCATGGCGATGTCGCGCGCCGCCGGGCGCAGCGCCGTGATGTCGCGGTCGCCCAACTGCACCGATCCGGTGTCGGCATGCTCCAGCCCGGCGGCGATGCGCAGCAGGGTGGTCTTGCCGCAGCCGGACGGGCCGACCAGGGCGATGAACTCGCCCGGCGCGGCCTCGATGGTGACATCCTGCAGGATGCGGTTGCCGCCGAAGGCCTTGCTGATGCGCCGCAGCGCCAGCCCGGTCACGGGGTGGCCTCGACCGGCACGTGGCGCGGATAGACCTCGTGGATCACGTCGTCGATCACGAAGGGTTGCAGCTCCGGCAGCTCCACGATCTCGCTCGACGCCGTCTCGTCCAGCGTGTGGATCACGGCGCCGAGGATGCGGTCGCCCGGCATCTCGCGCTCCATCGGCCCGACGACGAAGCCGGAGGACGGGCCCCAGACATACCGGGTGCCGAGATGGGCGCCGGTCCAGGCGCGGTGCAGGTGGCCGCTGGCGACCAGGGCCACGCCGTGCCGCTCGAACAGCTCCAGCAGCCGGCGTCGCGGCGCCGGTCGGATGCTCCAATAGCCGGTGTCGCCCTCATCCGGCCGGTCGACGAAGATCGGCTTGTGGGTGAAGACCACGACACCGCGGCCCTCACTGGCCTCCAGCACGGCCTCGAGCCAGGCGAATTGCGCCTCCTCCTCCTCGTCACCGGTGCCGATCACCTGGCTGTTCAGCCCGACCAGGCGCCAGCCCGGCTGGTCGTGCACCCAGCGGTCCGGCCCGACGATGCGGCGCCAGCGCTCCAGCCGCTTGTGATTGGCCGGCTGCCGGGTGCCGGGCAGGTCGCCGACATCGTGGTTGCCGGGCACCGACAGCACCGGGAAGGGCAGGGCGCGCAGCAGCTCGGCGCAATGCTCCAGATCGGCCTCGACATCCGCCCCGTCGACGCTGAGGTCGCCGGTGTGGACCACCAGGTCCGGCCGGGCGGCCTGCAGCCATTCCGCCAGCGGCGCCCAGTTCGGCGCGAAGTGGCTCTTGCCGGGGCTGAGATGGGTATCTGTGATCTGGACCACGCGCACGGTCGGCTCCTTTGCTGCTGCCGATCGCCCGTCATGGCAAATCACCCGCACATCGGGCGGCCCGACGAGCGGCGGCAATCGGATGTGTCGAAAAGCGAGCTTCGGTGCTGCGGCCGGTATCCGGTTCCACTGCGTCTCGCGGCGCGCGGATGATAGGGAGCGGGGATGACGAATCTGTTGCGTGCGCATGAAGAATCGATGTCCGCCGAGACCGGATCGACGGTCGACGCCGTGCAGCATCGGCGGGCATCATGCCTCGAAGCGACTCGATGAAGGCGGGTGGATGATCGTTCGGGCGAGGCGCGCAGCATGGCGGTGACCGGGGCGGCGACCCGCCGGCGATCACCGCTGCTGATGGCGCTGGTGCAGTGGAACCGCGCCACCATTCCCTGGCCGGTGGCGCTGCGCAACGCGCTGGCCGTGGCGCTGCCCGTGATCCTCGGCGTGTTGCTCGGCCAGACCGATGTCGGGCTGGCCGTGGCCGGCGGCGCGCTGAACGTCGTCACCTCGGACGCGCCGGGGCCGCATGCGTTGCGCCTGCGCCGCATGCTGCTGATCTCGCTCGGCGCCGGGCTCGCGGCGCTGGCTGGCTTCTCGCTCGGCACGCAATGGCTGCCCTTCCTGCCGGTGCTGGCGGTCTCGGCCTTCCTGCTCGCCATGCTGGTGGCGCTCGGCCCGGTGGCGACGCAGGGCGGCACCGCGATCCTGATCGTGCTGGTGGTGACCGCGGGCACCGCCGGCCACGGCTTCGACCCCTGGGCCGCCTCCGGCCTGTTCTTCGCCGGCGGCCTGCTGGCCACGCTGTTCTCCGTCGCCGCCTGGCCGCTCAGGATCTACCAGCCGGAGCGCGACGCGCTGGCCTCGGTGTACCGCATGCTGTCGGAGATCGCGCGGGCGATGCCGGAGGACACGGAGTTCATGCCCCTGGCCGATTCCCTGGGCGAGGCACAACTGCTGCTGGCCCGCAGCGGCGCCGCCCGGATCCGTGGGGTCGAGGCGTTCCGGGTGCTGCTGGGCCTGGCCGAGCGCATCCGGCTCGAGCTGCTGGCCCTGTCCGACCTGCGCGCGCAGGTCGACGACCCGGCGCTGCCGGCCGTGATGCGCCGGGCGGCGGTGGTGCTGCGCGGCCTCGGCATGGCGCTGCGCCAGGGCCGGCCGATGGAGGGCGGGGCGGCGCTAAAGGGCTTCGAGGCGGCGCTGGCCGGGCTGCGCGACGCCCGCCACGCGACGCATGATCCGCTGCTGCGCTCCCGCCTGCATCTGGCGGAGGCGCGGTCGATCGGGCTGGCCGGCGCGCTGCGCGCCGCGCTCCGCAACTCGGCCGAGGCC
>NZ_JBFRCU010000070.1:0-41868 GCF_052113205.1 Inquilinus sp. YAF38
GACCGGCCGCGCCCGATCCCGGCGGCGCCGGGCCTGCCGCAGCAGCCGGGCCGCCCGATCCCCCGCCGCCACCGGCCGAGCTCGATCCGGACGAAGCCGAGTTCCAGCGCCAGGCGGCCTATGCCAAGCAGCACGGCCACATTCTGTTCAGGCCGCCCGCCCTGGCAAGGCGCCTGGGATTGCCCGAGAATGGCACGGCCGACGGCAGCCCTGTCCCCGGCTTCGGGAACCGGAGCGCGACGGATAAGCGGCCGTGAGCAACGGACGCTGCGAGGCCGCCGTCAGGTGGCCTCGCCGGGAGTCGTTCCGGCGCGGTCGGCCGCTGGGTCGGGCATTTTCCCGCGCGGCCGTTTCAGGCATGGCGGCATCGATCGGGCGGCGTCGGTCGCGGGCGAGCGCGCCCTCGGCTGGGCCGTCCATTACGGCACCGGCATCGTCTTCGCCGCCCTGCTGCTGGCGATCTGCGGCCGGGGCTGGGCGCGCGACCCGACCCTGCCGTCGGCTCTGGCCTTCGGCCTCGTCACCGTGGCCGCGCCATTCCTGCTGATGCAGCCGGCCCTGGGGGCCGGCATCGCCGCCTCGAAGACGCCGAACCCGCCCACCGCACGGCTGCGCAGCCTGATGACCCACGCCGTGTTCGGCCTCGGCCTCTATCTCGCCGCCCGGCTCACGGCGGCGCTGATCGAGGCGTAGCCGTCGCGCTCAGCGTGGACCGCGGGCCATCGAGCCGGGCTCCTCGATCTCGGCGACCTTGATCAGATACTTGCCGTAGCCGCTCTTCTCCAGCTTGCGGCCCTGGGCGATCAGCTGCTCGCGGTCGATGAAGCCCTGGAGATAGGCGATCTCCTCCGGGCAGGCGACGCGCAGGCCCTGGCGCCGCTCCAGCGTCTGCACATAGCTGGCGGCCTCGAGCAGGCTGTCATGGGTGCCCATGTCGAACCAGGCGAAGCCGCGCCCCATCCGCTCGACATGCAGCAGCCCGCGTTCGAGATAGACGCGGTTGACGTCGGTGATCTCGAGCTCGCCGCGGGCCGAGGGCTTCAGGTTGGCGGCGATGTCGACCACCTCGGCATCGTAGAGATAGAGGCCGGTGACCGCCCAGTTGGAGGTTGGGTGGCGCGGCTTCTCCTCGATCGCCGCGGCCCGGCCGTCGGCGCCGAAATTGACCACGCCGTAGCGCTCCGGATCGTCGACATAATAGGCGAAGACCGAGGCGCCGGAGGGCTGGGCGGCGGCCGAGGCCAGCAGCTCCGGCAGGCCGTGGCCGTGATAGATGTTGTCGCCGAGGATCAGGGCCGAGGGCCCGCCGGCGACGAAGTCGGCGCCGATGATGTAGGCCTGGGCCAGCCCGTCCGGGCTCGGCTGCACCGCATAGTCGAAGGTCATGCCCCATTGCGATCCGTCGCCGAGCAGCCGCTGGAACTGCGGCATGTCGTGCGGGGTGGAGATGACCAGCACCTCGCGGATCCCGGCCAGCATCAGCACGCTGAGCGGGTAGTAGATCATCGGCTTGTCGTACACCGGCATCAGCTGCTTGGACGTGGCGAGCGTCAGCGGATGCAGCCTTGTGCCGCTGCCGCCGGCGAGGATGATGCCTTTCATGGACGATGCTCCGGTTGATCGCGGCCGGGACCGCGCGTGGACTTGAAGAGTTCGCTGCGATATAGCAGGACGCTTCGCAACCAGAAAGAGCGGCTCTCATGGCTTCCAGTGCCGGAACGCCCGGCTTTGCGCAGCGGTGACGCAGCATCGACGCAGTTTCGTGGCGCGGATGCGGCGGTCGGCCGGCAAGCGCTGGCGCCGCTTGCGAGGGCTGCCGCCGCTGCCGGGCAAGCAACCGCCACCGCTGCGACAGGCGGATGAGCGCACCCCATTTGCCGCGACCGCCTGGATCGACGTCGTCAAGCCTTATGCCCCGGCGGCCGAGCCGGGCGAGGTTGCCCTCTTCGTCACCCATTCGCGCGACGGCCGCAGCATCCGCCGCCATGTCGAGCACTATGTGCGGGCCCTGCAGGCCGAGGGGATCTCGGTCGTCCTGATCGTCGCGTCGGACGCGCCGGATGTGACGCTGCCGCCAGATCTCGCTGTTTCGCTCGGCGGGCTCTATGTGCGGCAGAATATAGGTTTCGACTTCGCCGCCTGGGCTCATGTCCTGCAGCGCGAGCTGACGCTGTTCCGGTCGGACACGCTGTACCTGATCAACGATAGCCTCTATGGGCCGTTCAACGCGGAGGCGTTCGGCACGCTGATGGCGCGGATTCGGGCCGCCGACGCCGATATCATCGGGCTGACCGAGAGCCACGAGAAAGGCTGGCACCTGCAGAGCTATTTCCTGCGCATGAAGCGGCGGGCCTTCTCCAGCCTCAAGTTCCACCATTTCTGGCAGGATGTCCGCAACTATCCGGACAAGCAGGACGTCATCGACCTGTATGAGGTGACCTTCTGCGGACGGATGCGCGCGGCCGGCCTGACCTGCGCCGCCCTGTTCGAGAACCCGAGGGGTGACAACCAGACCGCCTTCGCTTGGCGCGAACTGATCGAGCGCGGCTTTCCTTTCTTCAAGGCTGCGGTGCTGAGAGGCGATCTGCCGCCGACCGTTACCGGTGAGGGATGGAAAGCCGTGCTGTCGGCACATGGCTACGACACCACTCTGGTCGATACAGGCCCCGACGCCGACCCGCCGGCACTGCCCGCCGGCCTTTCCCGCGAACGCCGACGCCGAGCTCTGGCCGACCGGCTGAGGATGGGCCCGGCGCCGCTGCGCCTCGCCTGCATCGGGTCGTGGACCAGCCCCGGAGAGAGCGGCGAGACCGGGCGCTGCCTGATTTCGGCCCTGTTCCACAGCGAGCACGAAATTAACCTGCACCCCCTGCCCGGCCCAGGCCCAGGTTCGGCGCCGGAGTGGACCGTCCGCAGCTTCGACGGCAGGGCCGACGTCGTGCTGATTCCGCTCGATATCGCTCGAATGGATCCGGCGCTGACGGCCCTCTGTGCCGATGCCGCGCTCTGTGTCGGCGTCTGGACCGGCGGCCCGCCGGATCGGGCCGGCCCCTGGTCTGCCATCGATGCGGCTCTGGCGACGGATCCTGCGGCGGCGGATGCGATCCGGCAGAATGGCGGGATCCCCGTGCGGCCGATCCCGGCCCTTGCCGCGGAGACCGATCTGCGGGCAGCGGCGGCGGCGATCACCGCCGCCATGCTGGACCTGCTGCCGGCTGCCTGATACGCCCGGACCGATGCGCCTACCCCGCCGACGCCTCCCCTCCTCTCTAGCCGAATGGCCGCAACTCGTTCCGGTGCCACTGGACCGCGCTCTACAGCCGGCGATCCTCGATACCCATCGGCTCGGCAACGATGTCTGGCTGTTCGTTGTGCCGTCCGAAGCCCGCCTTGCCGGAGACGCCTTGGACCGACTCGGAACGGCGGCGCAGCAGGCCCGGCCGGATGTCGGCATCATCTATGCCGACAGCGGGCGGTTGCGCGGGCGCAGCCTGGTCGCGCTGGACTGCAAGCCGCAGTTGAACCCGGCCCTGCTGCTGGCCCAGGACTATATTGGCTTTCCCTTGCTGATCCGGGGCTCGGACTTCACGCGCCTCGGCGGCCTGCGCGCCGAGCATCGGTCGGCGGCCTGGTACGACCTGTGCCTGAGGGCGTGGCGCGCCGGGATCGGCTTCGACCGGATCGCGGTGACGGCGATCGCAATACCCCGGCGCTTGCCCCTTTCCACCGCGGCCGACCGGGAACGGGTCCTGCAGCGGTTCCTGCAGGAGGGATCCACCCCGTTCGAGCTTCGTCCGGGGCTGGTGCCCGGGGCGTTCGAACTGCGCCGGGTCTTCGCCTCGCATCCAGAGATCACCCTGGTGATCCCGACGCGGCAGAGCAGCCCGCCGGGTGGGCGGCCCTACATCCTCGACCTGCTCCGCAGCGTCGAGGCCAGCAGTTGGCCCCTGGACCGGATCCGCGTGCTGGTCGGCGACGACGAGCCGGATGACCGGATCTATCGCGAGGCCGGCACACGGCTCGACCTCCGGCGCATCGTCACCACCCGCGCGGCGGGAGAGCCCTTCAACTACGCCCGGAAGATGAATGCGCTGTGGCGCGCCGCCGATACCGAGCTGCTGGTGCTGATGAACGACGATATGACGGTCCAGTCGCCGGACTGGCTGGAGGCGCTGTTCACCTTCGCCCTCAAGGAAGATGTCGGAGGGGTGGGAGCGCGGCTGTTGTTTCCCGACCACCGCATCCAGCACGCCGGCATGGTCGGCGGCCTCTATGGCGGCTGCGGCCACCCCTGGTTCGGCCAGCCGGCCGACCGGCCGACCTACGGCAACTGGGCCAGCGTCCATCGCGACTGGTGCGCCGTCACCGGCGCCGTCTTCGCCACCCGGAAATCGGCACTGGAGCGCGTCAACGGCTTCGACGAGCGCTTCAGCCTGGAGTTCAACGACATCGACCTATGCCTGCGGCTGAAGACCCTGGGCTACCGGATCGTCTACACCCCTCATGCCGAGCTGATCCATTACGAGCGGTCGTCGCGCGGAGATCTGTCTCGGCCAGGGGAGGAAGTCGCACTCTTTCTCAAACGCTGGCGAGATTTCATTGCCGACGATCCAATGTACAATACTCAGTTGACAACACGCAGCTTCGAAGTTCAACCGAAGCCAGAAAGTCTCGGGGTGGCACTGATGTAGTAGCCAGCCTGACGGAGTCAGGCCGGCCACGACACCGAATACCCTCCGGCATCGCCGTACACCAGCCGGCAGTGGTGATCCGTAGTGCTACGATCAGACACCGATGCCAGGCCCCCTCGAAGGCTTCCGGCCCAGAAACTCGAACTCTGATGCAGAGATCTCCCGCGTCACTTGGCTCAACTTGTCGAATTCGGTCCACAGTGGAGCGTCGCGTTTAGACGGATCGCGCCACAATTCGACGACATCAGCAATCGGAGTCGCCAAAAAGGCCTCTGCGGCCTCCGCCGAAACGTCTTGGCGCAATGCCGTCTCGGATTCCGATGCCAACCAGGCGATCGAGCGGTTCGGGCCCGCCCCCTCAGGAACGCAGATCCTGTCGGTCTCGAACCCTTTGAACCACTCCGCCAAGCCGTATCGGGTGCAATTGAAGAAGTGTGACGACCGCCTGTGGAGCGGCTGCATGAAGGCGGAACGGACGAGGATTCTTCCTTGCGGTTTGAGAACACGATGTAGCTCGTTCACGACGCGGTGCGGCTCGCGATAATGCTCCAGCGCATTCGTCACAATAACCGAGTCGAAGACTTCGTCGTCAAAAGGCAGTTCATGTACGTCGGCAACGATATCCTTGTGACCGGGAACCGTCAGATCGACTTCCACTACGTGGTCGAGCTTGCGGCTTGGCCGCCCAGCGCCCAGGCATAGCACCCACCCCTTCGTATTGTTGATCAGCTCTAGTGCCGTATCAGGCAGAGCGTTGCCCGCGAGCTCGGCGCGCTCGGCCTCGGGGGGTTGCAACTGGAATGCCAGAACCGGCCGGCCGTCGACGACGGGCCAAGTCCGCAAGCCGTCCAGACTCAACAAGGCGCTACGATCCTCGCTGAGAACGAGCCTCTGCCGCGTCTGCGGACAGCGCAGTATTGGCAAAAGCTTATCAAGCCGGGAAGATTCAGCCAGGGCAGTCAAATGAGGCTGTGGCTTGGGCAACCGCCGAGATCTCTCCTGATCCACGAGAGAAACCCAGGGATGCCGGCGCTTGAAATTTTCGTGTAGGCGCCGGTAGTTCTCCTTGACCGTGGTCTGCGTCGTCAACATCGACGACGAGTGAACACGGTATTCCGCCAATACGTTTGGTTGCCATTCTCCACGCAATCCGAGTTCGGCCAAACGGCACCAGAAATCGTAATCCTCCCACCCATAGCGGACATGATCATACCCTCCGGCCATCGCCCACGCCTCTTTCGCGATGAGAGCCATGGCGTCGACGAAGTTGCCGGCGGCGAAACGTTGCGGGTCATATGGCACATTCGAGATGATCCGGGACGACGCTCCAAAATGCTGGATGCTCGGATAGACAAACGCCGTCCGTTTGCTGCGGATTGTCTGCAGCAGCTGTTCGCAGCAAACGGGCAACAGCCTGTTGTCCGCATCGAGTGGCAACACGAAAGGTGTATCGGCCGCGTTAAATCCGGTATTGCGAGAGAAGCCAAGCCCATAGTTGACGCGGTTCTTGAGGACGAGAATCCGGTTGAAGCGAGCCGCATTCCGCTCCGCCCACGATACGGCAACTGCCAAGGAGCCATCGGTCGAGCAATCGTCGACAACCACGAGATCCAGGCTTTCGAGTGTCTGCGCACGAACAGATTCCAGCGCTTCCACCACATAAGTCTCGTAATTGTACAATGGTATGATGACCGTGACTTCCGCTCCAGCACGCCTGTCCTGCTCGAACATCACTTCGGACGGGAAGACCTGCGGCGCCTTGGCCTCGCGCGTCGACAGCAGTGCGCCTAGTGCAAACGCGCGTGCGGCCTCCGCCCCGCCGCGAAACTGATCGATTGCGCGACCAAATTGGGCGACGCACTGCATCGGCCCGAATCCAGCCAGCGCGGCATGGTAGGCCTCGTGCCCGATCCGTCGGCGGAGGCTTGAATCGTCGACGAGTTGCTTAAGATAGACGTACCAGTCGTCGGCGGTCACGGCGAGAAAACCAGTCTTCCCATGTGCGATGGCGCGCCTGAACGGACCGGTCGGCGAGGCAACCGTCGGCACCTCGACCAACGCTGCTTCGAAGAATTTGAGTTCGCTCTTCGCTTCGCAGAAGGGATTGCCAAATTCTAGAGGTGCCAGGTTGATATCGAAGCGAGCCATTTCGAGCGGCAGATCCGCCAGTGGCTGCAGCGGCCGCCATTCAATGCGGTCCTCAAGACCCGTAAGTTCCGGAAATTCGTGAACATCGACGAGCGACAACTTGCCGTCCGGCGTACGGAACAGAACGAGGCGACAAGCCGGATTCTCCCGCAGGAGTTTCGCGATTGCCTCCATTGCCAATCCAAGATCGCGCTGATGGGTTCTCGACCCGCCAGCATAGCCGATGCGGATCAACCCGTCGTCCTGCCGATGCCGCCATTGCTGCATGGCACGACGCGAAACATCGTGCGTCGCCTGGTCGAAGCTGTTCCGCAACACATGCGTGACCTTTCCTGCCCAACGCATGTGGAAAGCAAGCTCTTCCGTCGTCGTAAAGCACAGATCGGCAGCAAGCATCGTCTGTCGGATGCGCGCGAAATGGTCACGCACGCCGGCCTCAGGCAAAAGCTGCGTGCGCATGCCGTCGATGATCTTCTCTTGCGCGAGATCGGGATCGACCATCAGATCATCGATGTCGAAAACGACCTTGCCGCCGCATGACCTCACCAGGTTGACGGCCGCGTTGACGTGCTCGCCCCAGGGCACGCGCCAGAGAACAAGAATAGCGTAGTCGGGTAGATAATTGATGTGATGGGACAGTTCGTCCAGTCGTATCCATGCTGCATCGACGCCATTCGCCAGGGCGGCATCGACATAGCGCACCACACGGTACTGATTGCCGGGCGTATCCGGTTCGCCCGATACGAAGAGAATCGAAATTGCAGCCGAGGCCCCGCTTTTGCGAAGCGCAGCGGTGCGGGAGATCGGTGGTCGGAAGCTGCGGCCTTCACTCTCACCGAACCGGGCATAGTGATACAGCGCGTTGATGCCGCTTGCAGCGATGTCCGGGTTGTTCCTGAGGTACTGGCGCGTCGAAAACAGCGGGCCCGGGTCCCGCCCCTCGGCACCGCCATGCTTCGCGTAGTGCAGCGCCGGCTTCATCCCGCTGCGCGCAACCTCCGGATAGGCCGACCGATACCAATCTTCGTCAAAATATATGGATGACGCTATCGCGTCGGTGATTTCAGAGAGTTTGGCAAATTCCCTGCGTTGTCTGCGCCGCTTGCGGCGAAGCCTGGAATTCAAGAGCTCGACGCATCGCTGCAGCACCGAGACTCGGGCCTTCTTCTTCCGTGACCCGCTTTTTTTTGAGCCGAGCATCGCTGTATAGCGACGCGAGAACGTGGCCAACACACCCTGAATCTCATGCAGCTCGCTGCGAGCTTCACCCAACTCCCGATCAAAGGCCTTACGTGTCTCCTCCAATTCACCGTCAAACGCTTCACGGACTTCTCTCAACCTGAGATCGGACGCTTTGCTGACTTCCCTCAGCTTGGCATCGGAAGCCTCATTCTCCTTCTTTAATTCCCAGCCAAGATCTTCGACAACCTTGCGCAACTCCACAATACGTTGAACCGCACGCCTGCGCATGCGCTCCGACATTTCCTTGCTCGCCCGCTCACGCTCCACCTCGTTGTTGGCATGCTCAAGCGCCCCTTCGGTCCCCGCCGCCTCCGCAGCGCGCGCCTCCGCCTGAACGAGCCGGCCCTGTATTTCCGCCAGCCCCAAGCTTTCGCGCGTGGTCACGAGCCAGCGTGCTCCTAGATGGGAGAAGCGGTCACGTAGCGCGCCCATATCTTGGGGATCGGCCAACGAGCAGAGTCGCTGCACAACCGCAGGCGCATCGGCTCCGACCGCGACAACTCCGAGGCCGTGGCCGTGCAGAAACTCGAAGCTTGGAAACTGCTTCGAAATCTCGCCGAAAAAGCGGTAAACGCCGAAATCGGATTGCCGGACATTGGTATCATGGAAGAGGACTACGGCTCGCTCCGACAACTTCGGCCGCCATGATTCAAAATCGTGCTTTACCGCCTCATATGTATGGAATCCATCAATATGAAGAAGATCGATCGAACCGTCCTCGAAATATGAAAGCGCATCGTCAAAAGTGGAGCGGATCATCTCGGAGAACGCAGCATAGCGTTGGTCGTTAAACCTCCGAAGATCATTATAGACTTCATCGCTATAGTGACCAGCATGCTCATCGCCAACCCAGGTGTCGATGGCATAGCACCGCGTCCCGAGATTCACCCTCGCCACAGCCTCGCAAAAGGCGGCGTAGGATATCCCATTATGGGTGCCGAGCTCGACCAGCAGCCCAGGCTTGCATGCCGCTACTATCCAGAACGCGAAAGGGACATGCGCCCACCAAGCGCTCGACAACCCTAGCCGCTCCGGAATCCAGAACAGAGGATCAAGCCCCCGCGAGAGAAAGGTGTCGAGGTCGACGTGGTCCTCGATCGACACATGGCGTTCATTCATGGTCGCTGCTCTGTTCCTTGCCAGGCGATTCTGATCTCATACGGCGCGATAACGCACATCAAGCCAACCTAGGCAACCAGGATCTGCCTTGGCGCGGAGCCACAATGCCGAGCCCTTCATCCCACCGATGCAGAGTATTCGGGTTATGAAAAGGGTCGGAGCGGAAGCGGTCGGACCATCGAGCCGCCATGGTCGCCAACTCGCTACGCTCGCGGTCAATCTGCTCGGACGTTCGATTATAGCCGCGCGACGCGCTTTCGAGGTGCAGCAACTTGGCGAAGGGCGTGCAGACGACCTTGTAACCAAAATCGTTCATTCTCAGACATAGATCCACGTCATTAAAAGCAATCCGGAGGCTAGTTTCATCAAATCCACCGACTTCTTCGAAGACCGCCTTGCGGGTGACGAGGCAGGCGGCTGTAACTGCCAGATAGCCGCGCACCCCCGCTATTTGCCCCTCGTAGCCGGGGTCGGAGGCGTACCGACGTCGGTATGCATGGGCGGCTAGAGGCCCCGGCGCCAGGACGATCCCGGCGTGCTGAATGCGAAGATCGCTATAGAGTAGCTTGGCGCCCACGCCGCCAATTTCCGGCTGCATGGCCAACGACACCATCTCTCGCAGCCACTCCTGATCGATCACTTCGATGTCGTTGTTCAAGAAGGCGACAACTTCACCACGTGCCGCGGCTACCCCGTCATTGTTGATCTTCGAGTAGTTGAACGGTCCGGCCATCGGCAGGATACGGACCCGCGGATCGCGTTGCAGTGTCTTGAAAAGGGAGTGCGTCTCGGCTTCGACGCTTCCATTGTCGAGAATCAGCAACTCCACTGACGGATAATCTGTCTTTTCAAGCAACCCGCGTGCGCAGTTATGAAGCAGTTCCGCCTTATCGCGCGTGGGAACCAACACGCTGACAAGGGGGGCTGGATCGGGCAATGACCGCACGATACGGTTAAGATAGGGAGCCAGCGGTGACGGTTGCACTTCGACGATCTCACCATCCATGCGGCGCGCATGGTCGGCGGCAATCCGCCGCGCGGCCTTCGCATAGGCGGCCAGAGCCTCCGCTTCCACGTCTGGGTCCCCCGCCGGCGGGATGCATCGATGATAGAGCACTTCTGGAACGTGAAGAATCCGGGACTGCCCTGCCACGGCAGCCAGGCGACCGTGGAGATCGTAATGGTCGGCCGGCACCCGGTCCGGCCGCAGGCCACCAACATAGTTTACGAGATCGCGCCGCATCAGGCAAAGCCGGCCCATAAGGTCGAACATCAGATGTGCATCCGGATCCCATGCCGTTTTGAAGCGCGGCTTGAGACGGGATCCATCGGCATCGATCCAATCCTCGTCCGAGTAGACAGCCACGGTCTTAGGCTGCCGATTTATCGCAAAGATCATCGACGCCAGCGCTTCCGTGGCCAGACGATCGCCGGAGGAGAGGAAGGCGACGAAGACTCCGGTCGCTGCAGCCAGCCCCGTATTTTCGGCGTCTACAGCCGGTGCATCGTCCGGAACTATCGCAAAGATACATCGCTGATTCGGTCGCGCCGTCTTGGAGGAAAGAGACCTCATGGCGTCAATCCGCGAGGACCGCGCCACAATGATGACCTCGATGTTCTGGTAGATCTGATCGGCTATGGAAGCGAGCGTGGCGTGCACACCGTCGTGCCCTGCATCAGTGAGGATGAGGGATATAAGCGGCTTGTGGAACAACGTCCTGAGCCGCCCGACGATCTGATGCTGGTCAGCCTGGGATAGCACCGAGTGAGCCGCGATCCAGGCGCGATAGTCCGTGTCGTCAATTGTCGGCAGATCGCATGCGATAGTCCACAGCGTGACACGAGTCAGATCTTCCAAAGCGATTCCCCGAGAGAACAGCCGCAGCCGGGCGTCATCATCCTCTACCATGCCTCAGGAATTCCCGGTAAGAGCGGAGCCAGCCTTCTTAAGAGCCGTAGCGAGGCAATCGCTCAAGCAGGATTTTCGATATCCGAACTGCCGATCGAACCTCTGGCGCCGGATGGATCGCCCGACTCACGAGAGCACCTGGTATATGTCTTCGGCAGCATCGGTCCACGTCCGCAAGCTTGCCGCCGATATGGCCAGTTCCCGATCTTGGATGTGATCTCGGTCACCGACCGCCCGCCCGATCACCCGCCGCATGTCCTCGAGATCGTACGGATCGACATAGTCGGCCAGATCGCCGCCCACCTCTGGCATCGACGATGTCTTCGACGCGATACACAACTTGCCGAACCACAGGCTTTCGCCGATCGGCAGGCCCCAGCCCTCGTACAGGCTGGGGAACACCGTGAAGCGGCAGTTCCGGTACAGGAAGGCGAGTTCCGCATCCGACGGCCGCTCCGCCACCGCGACATAGCCGCCGAGATTGCCGGTAGCGCGCAGCAGGTCGAACACGTCCTCGGTTAACCAGCCGCGCTGACCCGCCAGCACCAGCCGCGGCAGGCCGATACCGATGTCCTGGCGCAGTTGGGCCCACACCTTGCACAGGGCAAGCGTGTTCTTGCGCACTTCGATGGTGCCGACGCAGAGGACGAAGGGATGCTCGGCCAGCACTCGGATTGCGTGGGCGATCGGCGCCTCATCCTCGGCATCACCCATGAATTCATGCGCCTCGGGCACCACGTGAGTCGGGATATCCCGGCCTGCGGCGGGCATCACCAGCCGCAGATCCGCCTCGGTCTGATTCGACACGCAGAGGAAGTCCGAGACGTAATCGGGCGTGCGATCGAGGAATTTGCGGAACTCGATATCGTGCCCCGGCTTGGCCAGCCACGGCTTGAGCAGCGGGATCACGTCGTGGATCATCTGGAAGACGCGATTGCCTGCCGTCTTCCGAGCCGCCAGATAGGCGATGTAGGGTTCGTTCCGGAAGTTCGGTGCCATCACCAGGATACGGTCATCCGGCTGCAGCGATGGTGTAGACAGGCCTTCRCCGGTCGCGGAAGTCCGCAGGCGCAGCCGTTCGATCCTGGCGCCCAGCCGGCGCAGCGGCGCGCGGCTCTGCCCGTCGGCATCGTCGGGAAGCGCCATGTCGCGCAGGAAGTCGTTGCGGTGCGTCTCGAAGCGGTAGTCCGGCCCAATGAAGGAGAGGTCGATCTCGACCACCCGGCGCAGCTTCGGATGCCAGGCGATGCCGCGCACCGCGCCCGGCCCGTGTATCGCCACCAGATGGCCGACGACGCGCAGCACGACCCGCTGGATGCCGGTCACCGTCGCATGCTTGCGCGCATGCGCCAGGATCGTCGTCATGTCGCAGAAGATGCGGGACAAGGCCACTCCCCGGTCGGCTATTCAGCCCGATCCGCCGCGGACAACGGCGTCACCCGGCCACCGCCACGGCGGGCCGCGCTTCCGCCTCGGCCTGTTCGTCCTCGGCCGTCTGCATCGTCCACAGCCGGGCATAGAGGCCGCCGCGCTTCAGCAGCTCGGCATGGCTGCCGGTCTCGACCACCTGGCCCTGGTCCATGACGTAGATCAGGTCGGCGCCGCGCACGGTGGAGAGGCGATGAGCGATCATCAGCGTGGTGCGGCCGATCATCAGCCGGGTCAGCGCGTCCTGCACCTGGCGCTCACTCTCGGTATCCAGCGCCGAGGTCGCTTCGTCGAGCAGCAGGATCGGCGCGTTCTTCAGCATGGCGCGGGCGATCGACAGGCGCTGCCGCTGGCCACCTGAGAGACGCACGCCATGCTCGCCGATCTGGGTGTCGTAGCCCTGCGGCAGGGCCGAGATGAAGTCGTGCGCCGCTGCCCCGCGGGCCGCCGTCTCGATCTCCTCCTGGCTCGCCCCCGGCCGGGCATACGCGATGTTGTCGCGCACCGTGGCATCGAACAGCGTGGTCTCCTGGCTGACCAGGCCGATCTGCTCGCGCAGCGAATGCTGGGTGACCTCGCGGATGTCGTGCCCCTCGATCCGGACCGCGCCCTCGGTCGGATCGTAGAAGCGCGGGATCAGGTTCAACAGCGTCGACTTGCCGGCACCGGACGGGCCGACCAGGGCCACCGTCCGGCCGGCGGGGATATCGATCGAGATGCCGCGCAGCGCCGGAATGGCCGGGCCGTAGGAGAAGTGGACGTTTTCGAGCCGGATCGCGCCGGTCACCCGGTCCAGCACCGCGGCGCCGGGCCGGTCGGTGATCGTCGGCTGCTTGTCGATCATGGCGAAGATGCCCTCCGCCGCGGTCATCCCCTGCTGGATCGAGCCCCAGGTGTTCACGATCCGCTTCAGCGGGTCGTAGGTCGAGATCAGCGCGAAGATGAAGGCCGTGAACTCGCCGGTGGTGCGGTTGCCGCTGATCACCTGCGACCCGCCGTAGAAGATGACGCCGGCGATGGCGATGCCCGACAGCACCTCCATGAACGGGGTGTTGTAGGATTTGATCCGCGTCATCCGCTGCGACAGCCTCGACACGGCCTGGACGAAGGTCTCGGTCGCCTTGATGGTCCGCTGCTCGGCGTTGTAGGCCTTGACGTGGCGGATGCCCTGGAACACCTGGGTCAGATAGCTGGTCAGCTCGCCCATGCCGAACTGGGACTTGCGGGTCACTCTGCGCAGGTCGCGGCCGACCTTGATCACCGGCAGGGCCGAGAGCGGGAAGGTGATCGAGGCGACCGCCGCCAGCCGCCAATCCATGTAGAACATCGCCACCAGGAGGCCGAGAAGGGTGGTGGCGTCGCGCCCGACGGATGCGGCGCTGGTCGAGACCGCGCCCATCACCGCCTGGACGTTGTAGATGAACTGGCTGACCAGATGGCCGGAGGCGGTGGCGTGGAAGCTGGCCAGGTCATCCCAGATCTTCCGGCTGAACATGCGCATCTGCAGCTCGGCGACGATGCGCCGGCCGATGCTGTTCATCACCACGGTGAAGCCGTAGGTCGACGCCCCGCGCACGAAGAAGATGACGACCACGATGATCGAGATCGGCATCAGCAACTCGGCATTCTTCGCGGTGAAGATGCCGTCGAGGGTGTGCTGCAGGGCGTAGGGGATCGCCGAGGTCGCGACCGCGGTCGCCGCCAGGCACAGGAAGGCCATCACGAAGCGCCAGAAATGGCCCTTCATGTGCTCGCGCAGCATCCGCCTCGCGATCTGCCAGTCCGTCATTTGGCCAATCCGCGGCCCGATGGCCGCCCGTGGTCTCTTGCTCATGGGGTGCTCATATAGCGCCGTCCGGCCGATCCGCCAAATGACAGTCGCGTCAGGCGCGAATGCAAACAGGGCGCCCGGCCCGCCGCGGGCCGGTTTCTGCGGCTGCGGCGGGCGGGCGCCCTGTTCCATTTCGGCGGCGGCCGGCCCTGCGACAGGCGGCCGCGCCCAGATCCGAGACCGCTCAGCGGCGGTAGGTGCCGCGGGCGATGGCGTCGAAATCGGCCGGGCCGATGCCCAGCTCGTCCATCTCGCGCCGGTCGAGCTTCAGCAGCTCGTCGAAAACCCGGTTGTATGCCCGGCGCTCGGCGATGCGATGCGCGACGGCGCCGCGGAGGCGGGCGAAGACGCCGGTGCGGCGGGCGGTGGCGGGAGCGAAGTCCAGAACGTCGATATGCATGCTTACCTCATCTGCCGGCGAGACCGGCCCTCATTTTTTCCTTGTGCCCTCCTAATGTATGACGTTCGAGCCGAGCCAGGATCGGCTTTTTTGCAGCGCAGCAATGGTAAGCATGCATGCCATGGCCTTGCCATGATCGGCCCGGAGCTGTTTTCCAACGCCCTCCGCCAATACAGAATCACAGAGTGAAACTCAGAAATCCACAGACCGCATGGCGCAGTTCATTGACCTGCCTGGTGCGGCGCTATAACTAAAGGGCGACGGATCGGCCCACCGCAACGGGCCCGCGGCGATTTGATGGGAAGCAGCTTGCGCCCGCGTCACCAACCGCTAAAGCGCCACGATGCAGGTCGTGGTTCCCTCGATTGACGAGGTGAGGACGCGACGATGATCAGGACAGCCCTTTACAGCCCTTTCGCGGACCGCCGATGGCCGCAGCGCCGATGCACTGTCGCCGCGCCTGATCCGGCCGCGGCCGCCCTGTCTCGCCTTGCACCGATCCACTGATCCGGCACCGTCCATGATCCGCCTCGACGCCATCTCAAAGACCTTCACCCGCGCGGGCCAGGCCCAGGTCACGGCGCTGGCCGACGTGTCGCTGACCATCGAGCGCGGCGAGATCTTCGGCGTGATCGGGCCCAGCGGCGCCGGCAAGTCCACTCTGATCCGCCTGATCAACCTGCTGGAGCGGCCGACCAGCGGCACCGTCACGGTTGACGGCACCGATCTGACCGCCCTCCCCGAGACGGCGTTGCGGGCCGAGCGGCGGAAGATCGGCATGATCTTCCAGCATTTCGCCCTGCTCTCCTCCCGCACCGTCTTCGCCAATGTCGCGCTGCCGCTGGAACTGGCCGGCCTCGACCGCCGCAGCATCGCCGCGCGGGTCGATCGCCTCCTGGAGCTGGTCGGGCTGACCGACAAGCGCGACCGCTACCCGGCCGAGCTGTCGGGCGGGCAGAAGCAGCGCGTCGGCATCGCCCGGGCACTCGCCAGCGAGCCGGCCGTGCTGCTGTGCGACGAGGCGACCTCCGCCCTCGACCCCGAGACCACGGCCTCGATCCTGCAGCTCTTGGCGAAGATCAACCGCGAGCTGGGCCTGACCATCGTGCTGATCACCCATGAGATGGCGGTGATCAAGGCGATCTGCCACCGCGTCGCAGTGCTGGAGCAGGGCCGCGTGATCGAAGAGGCCCGGGTGTTCGACCTGTTCACCCGGCCGCAGACCGCGACCGCCCGCGCCTTCGTCGCCAGCGTCACCGGCGCCGAGCTGCCGGAGGCCCTGGCGGCCAGGCTGTCCGAGCGGCCTTTGGCCGGCGGCGAGACCGTGCTGCGGCTGGTCTTCGCCGGATCGCAGGCCGGCACCACCGCGCTGGGCCAGCTGGCCCGCCGGCTCGGCATCGACGCGGCGCTGCTGCATGGCCGGGTCGACAGCGTGCAGGGCGCGCCCTTCGGCACCCTGATCGTCGCCATCCCGGGCGGGCCGGAGACGGCGCGGCCGGCGATCGATTTCCTCTCCTCCCTCAAGCTTTCCGTCGAGGTCCTGGGTCATGTCCCCGCAACTCTTCGCGCTGCTGGCTGACGCCGCCTGGGCGACGCTGTACATGGTCGCGGTCTCGGCCGCGATCGGCACGCTGCTGGGCGGCCCGATCGGCATCTGGCTGGCGACCAGCGGCAAGGGCGAGCTGTTCGCGGCGCCGGCGGCCAACCGCATCGCCGGGCTGGTGGTGAATGCCACCCGCTCGACCCCCTTCATCATCCTGGTGGTGGCGATCATCCCCTTCACCCGGCTGGTCGCCGGCACCTCGATCGGCACCACGGCGGCGATCGTGCCGCTGACCATCGCCTGCGTGCCGTTCATCGCCCGGATCATCGAGGCTGCGGTGCGCGAGGTCGACCAGAGCCTGGTCGAGGCCGCCAAGGCGATGGGGGCGACGCCGCTGCAGATCGTGCGCAAGGTTCTGGTGCCCGAGGCGATGCCCGGCATCGTGCTGGGCCTGACCCTGACCGTGGTCAGCCTGATCGGCTATTCCGCCATGGTCGGCGCGGTCGGCGGCGGTGGCCTGGGCGATCTCGGCATCCGATACGGCTATCAGCGCTTCATGCCGGACATGATGGCCGCGGTGGTGATCGTGCTGATCCTGTTCGTGCAGGCGGTGCAGATGGCCGGCGACCGGCTCGCCCGCCGCGTCAACAAGCGGCAACACGCGGCCTGAGGTCTTTCCATTCGAGGGGGTTGTGATGAGCCTGAAGACGATTCTGGCCGCGGCGGCGTTCGCCCTGGCTGTGGCCCCGGCCTGGGCCGAGACCATCAAGATCGGCGTCACGCCGGGGCCGCATGCCGAGATCCTGGAGCAGGTGAAGCCGATCGCCCACGCCAAGGGCCTGGACATCGAGATCGTCGAGTTCTCGGATTATGTCGTGCCCAATGCGGCGCTCGATTCCGGCGAGCTCGACGCCAACTCGTTCCAGCACGAGCCCTATCTGGTGAACGAGATCGATAAGCGCGGCTACAAGATCAGCAAGGTCGCCAACACCGTCACCTTCCCGATCGGCATCTACTCGAAGAAGATCAAGGCGATCGGCGAGTTGCGCGACGGCGCCACGGTCGGCATCCCGAACGACCCGACCAATGGCGGCCGCGTCCTGCTGCTGCTGCAATCCGCCGGGCTGATCACGCTGGCCGACGGCGTCGGGCTGAAGCCGAGCGTGGCCGACATCACCGGCAACCCGAAGAAGCTCGAGATCATCGAGCTGGACGCGGCGCAACTGCCGCGATCGCTGGACGACACCGACATCTCGGCGATCAACACCAACTACGCCGTCGAGGCCGGGCTGGACCCGTCCCGCGACGCGATCCTGCGCGAGGCGGCCGACAGCCCCTATGCCAACATCATCGCGGTGCAGACCGCGCGCAAGGACGAACCCTGGGTCAAGACCCTGGTCGAGAGCTACCACACCGACACGGTGAAGCAGTTCCTGGCCGACAGGTTCAAGGGCGCGGTGATCGCCGGCTGGTAAGCGCGCGGATCAGTCCTCGCCCGGGCCGCTGTCGAGCGAGTGGCGGCCGCCGCCGGTGCCGGCGATGAACAGCAGCCCGCCGAGCACGGCGAGGTTGCTCATGAACATCGCGAAATCGAGCTCGAACCGGCCCGGGGCCGAGTCCCAGAACGGGTGGAAGACCACGGTGGCGACGATGGTGAAGCCGGCCAGGGCCAGGGCCGCCAGCCGGGTGTGCCAGCCGAGCAGCAGGAAGGCGCCGGCGACAATCTGCAGCGCCGCGGCGGCGGCGAGCAGCAGCTCGGGCTCGGGCAGGCCGCGGCTCTGCACCATCGCCACCATCGACTCCCATTCGGGAATCTTGGAGATGCCGGCGGCGAAGAACACCAGCGCCAGGCAGAGCCGACCCGCAAGCTGGATGAGGTCGAGCCCTGAATTCCGCTCGGTGTTGTCTACGGCCATGGTGGAGGACATGAAACGGTTCGCTGTGCTGTCTCTATGGCAGCAGGTTAACCAAACCATTGTGGCCGCGCCGTGTCCGCCATCACAGCTCGGCCCGCGACACCCCCGGCCGCGCCAGCCGGCTTTCGCGGGTCAGATCGGCCAACAGGCGGATCAAGGTGCCCTGCCGCCGCGTGCCGGTCTTGTCGAAGACCGAGCGGAGCTGGCTGCGCAGCGTCTCGCGGCTGAGCTGCAGTTGCCCGGCGATCTCGGACAGGGAGAAGCCGTCATGCAGGGCCACGGCCAGCCGCGCCTCGGCCCGGCTGAGGCCGAACAGGCCCGGCAGCACCTGGCCCAGATCGTCCGGGCTGGCCCCGATCGGGCTCAGGAACAGTGCCGCCACGGCTTGCGGTGCGGCGACGGCGGTCGGGCGCCGGTCCGGCAGGCGGCAGCCGCTGGCGATCAGCGGCGCTTCGGCGGTGCCGGGCAGCAGCTTGATCGCGACGACGCTGGGCCTCGGCTCCAGCACCGCCGCGATCAGCCCGCGCAGCGCCGCCGCCTCGGCCGGATCGGCGGAGTCGAGCCGGTTGCCGCGCAGCTGCAGCCGGCCGCTCTCGAACAGCCGGTCGGCCATGGCGTTGACATGCACCACCCGGCCATTGGCGGCGAGCAGGACCACCGCCCGGTCGAGGCGGTCGAGCACATCCTCGGCGAGCCGGGCCCGGCCGGCCAGCCCGTCGAGCCGCTGGGCCAGCGCCAGCGCGCGGCGGATATGCGGCACCAGCAGGTCGAAGCGCCGCGCCTCCGCCGGCGTGAACGGCCCGGCGCGGCGCGGCCGGCGCACACTCATCCCGGCGACGCCGTCGAAGCCCGGGTCGATGGCAGCCATGGTCCAGCGGCAGCCGTTCTCGTCCAGGAACGCGCCGAAATCCTGGCGGTCGAGCCAGTCGGGATCAACCACCTCATGGCACAGCTGGACGGTCGGCGGCAGGCGCCGCCAGGCCGGCAGGCGCGGATCCTGCAGCGCGTAGTCGCGCAGATAGCGGGCATGGACGGCCGCGTCATAGCCCACGGCCACGGAGAAGAAAGGGTCGGCGGCCGCGGCTTCCAGCACCAGGATCTGCGCCACCTCGCCGCCGGTCCAGCCGCAGATGTCGGTGAGCACGGGCCGCCAGGCGTCGGGATCGCTCCCGGCGTCGTAGATCCGGCCGATCAGGTCGCTCAGCCGATCGAGTTCCCCCATTCCGGGCTCCGGCAAGGACGAGGAAAATCAGCGAAGCGCAGATCGCGCGCGCCGGCAAGGTGGTATGATGACCTTCCTGCCGTCAGCCGGCTGCGACGATCCCTTCGATCAGCCGGCTGACCCCGGCCGCCGCCTCGATCGGCAGCATGTGGCCCTGGCCGGGAAACAGGTGCACCGCCACCGCCGGCGGCAGCCCCTGGGCCTGATGCACCGGCAGGACGGCGTCGTCCGTACCCCACAGCAGCTGGACCGGCACCGTCAGCTCGGCCAGCCGGTCGCGCAGCACCAGGCGCTGGCGGCCGGGGGCGAAGCATTGGTCGGCCAGGCGGCGCAGCGTCGCGCGAACGCCCGGGCCGGACAGGGCCGCCAGCACCAGCTCGCCGAGCTCGGCCGTGATCAGCCCGGGATCGGCGTAGAGCGGCCGCAGCGTCGCCGCCAGCGTCTCCGGGTCGTCGGCGCCGAGCAGCCGGTCGATGAAGCCGGTGTCGACCTCCTCGCCCAGGCCGCTGGACGCGACCAGGGTCAGCGAGGCGGCGCGGTGAGGGCGGGACAGGGCGGCCTGCAGCACCACCGCCCCGCCCAGCGAATGGCCGACCAGATGGGCGCGGCCGATGCCGACCGCGTCGAGGAAGGCCAGCAGGGCCTCGGCCAGGCCGGGCACGCCGCCCGAACCGAGATCCCTGGACGAGCCGCCATGGCCGGGCAGGTCCAGCGCATAGGTCGGGTGCCGGGCCGAGAGCTGCACCTGGCAGCCGGCCCAGGTCAGCAACTCGCCGGCGAAGCCGTGCACCATGACGATCGGGGTGGGGACGGCCGGAGTCCCGCCGCCCACGCCCATGCGGCGATAGCGGAGGACCCGGCCATCGGCCAGCGTCGCCGACTGGGCGTAGGCGCCGCCGGCCGTCGCCGGATGGGGGAAATCCGAGAGGTTCATTCCTCGATGCCGGCGAGGCGGAACTGGATCTTGTGCACGGCGTTGGCCTGCAGCTCGCCATAGCCGGCCACGAGCGCGGCGCGGTACAGCTCCGCGGTCAGGGCGGTGCCCGGCATCGGCACGCCGCTGGCGCGGCCGAGATCGAGCATCAGCCCGATGTCCTTGGCCATGTTCTTGAGGTGGAAGGCCGGCGCGAAGTCGTTGGCCAGGGTCTTGCGCGCGGCGCCGCGGATGACGCCGGAGGAGCCGCCGAACCGGTCCAGCACCTCGATCACGCCTTCGGCCGCCAGCCCGTTCTTGCGGGCCAGGGCCAGGCCCTCGCCGAGCGCCGCCATCTGCGCCGCGGACAGCAGGTTGCCGATCAGCTTCATCACCGCGCCGGCGCCGCTGGGACCGAGATGGTGCACCCCGCCCGATATCGCCTCCAGGATCGGGCGCACCGCCTGCAGCACCGCGGCGTCGCCGCCGACGATGAAGCCGATGCTGCCGTCCCAGGCCTGGTCCTTGCTGCCATAGACCGGGGCGTCGAGATAGGCATGGCCGGCCTGGACGGCGGCTTCCGCCAGGCTGCGCGACACCGCGGGGTCGGTGGTGGTGCTGTCGACCACCACCGCGCTCCTGGCGGCATGGGCGAAGGCGCCGTCGGGGCCGAGCAGCACGCCGCGCTGGGCGTCCGGCCCGGTGACGCAGAGCATGACCCGGTCGCGGCCCGCCACCGCCTGCGCCACCGAAGCGGCGCGGACATAGGCTGGATGGGCGGCGATCTCGTCCGGCAGCTCCACGGCGCTGCGGTTCCAGGCATGCACGCGATGGCCCGCCTGCAGCAGGTTGCGCACCATGCCCCGGCCCATCAGGCCGAGGCCGAGATAGGCGATGTCGGCCATATGTCCTCCCGTCGCGACTCGGCGGGCCGCTCCGGCGCGCCTGCCCACATCCTACAAAGGGCCGGACCGGATGCCAGCCTGCATGGGTGGAAGCAAAGTGAGGGGCGGGTCTGGACCTCGACACAGGGCCCTTATCCGGAGGCACAAGCACCTCCGGCCCCTCCCGCAGGGCGGGAGAGGCAAAACGATCCGGGTCTCGTAGGTTGGGTTCGCGGCAGCGAACCCAACAGAATGGGGGGCCGCGATGGCGGCGACATGTTGGGTTCGCGAAGACGCGAACCCAACCTACGCGGTCAGCCCGTGTCCGGCGGCTTGGGCCTGCGGTTGTTGGCAGCGGAGCGGGGCTCAGGCTGATCCTCATCGTCCTCGCCGTCCTCCGGCGGAATGAAGCCCAGCTCCTCCAGGGCCTCGTCGGCCATCTCCAGCCACTGCTTCACCTGCACCGGATAGCCCCAGCGCCGGCACAAGGCCGCCACCGCGACTTCGGCCCGGCTGGCTTCCACCAGCTCCGCCACCTCCGGCCGCTCCAGCCGCTCGCACACCTCGTCGGCGCGGCGGTCGGCCTCCTCCTCGTCCTTGGACACCTCAGAGGCGGCCGCCATCATCGCCAGCCGGACCCGCAGCGCGTGCCAGTCCTCCTGCGCCGCCTCGCGCTGCGCCGCGGCCTTGCGCCGCTCGGCGGCCTGCCGCGACAGCTTGTCCTTGAGCAGCAGGGTCAGCCGCACCGCGCGCGAGACGGTGGCGATCCGCTGGCAGTAGTCGACCCCAGGCTGCGGCGCCTGCAGCGCCTCCTGCTGCGTCGCCCGGGCGATCGACATCTGGATCTCGACCAGCTCCGCCACCACGCACAGATCCGCCGCCCGCTCCTCCTGCGGAGCGGCCGAGGCCTCGGTGGCCGAATCGGTCTGCGCCTTGTTCATGGAACATAGCATGAACGAGGTCGCCAATTAATACAATTGCACAATGTGTTAACAACAACTGCTGGTCACGACAGCGGCCGCGGGGCGACACGCCGCGAAGGGTCGAAATCGGTCCGATCTGACCAGAGCCCGGCTGCTATAACGATGACGCTGTCATCAAGAATCAAAGTACCGTTGGCGATGTGTCCATCTATCAGTGGAGGGGACGCCATGGCCGACAGGATATCCGCCACGTCGACCAGGACCACCAAGCCGGCCGCCAAGCGACCGGCCCGCAAGCCCGCAAAGACCGTCGCAGCAAAGAGCAAGGACCCGGCCGCGGCGCCGGCCCTCCTCTCCGGCGGCAATCCCCAGATCGCAAAGGGCGATGGCGAGGGCCCGGTGCAGGCCTATATCGCGGCCATGCCGGGCTGGAAAAGCGATCTCGGGCGCCGCCTCGACGCGCTGATCACGCGCACCGTCCCCAGCGTGCGCAAGGCGGTCAAATGGAACTCGCCGATGTACGGGGTCGAGGAGAAAACCTGGTTCCTCGGCATTCATTGCTTCACCGAATACGTCAAGGTGGCCTTCTTCCGCGGCGCGGCGCTGCAGCCTCTGCCGCCCGGTGGATCGAAGCAGAAGGATGTGCGCTACCTCGACATCCGCGAGGACGAGCCGCTCGACGAAGCCCAGTTCGCCGCCTGGGTGAAGCAGGCCAGCGAATTGCCCGGCGAGAAGATGTGAGCGGCTGGCGAGAGCTTGTCAGAGCAGCAGCCTTTCCCCTTTGCCGTCATTCCCGCGAACGCGGGAATCTCTTTCCAATCAAAGCGTTACGAGATCCCCGCTTCCGCGGGGATGACGGGGTTGGAGAATTCTGAATAAGGTGTCGCAGGCGGGAGGCAGCCATCATGAAGACAACGACGATGACGGAACGCGGCCCGAAGAACGGAGGCGACTCTCCCTCCCGGCTGATCGATGCGAGGATCGAGGAGCTGGGCGGCTGGCGCGGCGCGACGCTGGCCCGGGTCCGGGCGCTGATCAAGCAGGCCGACCCCGAGGTGATCGAGGAGTGGAAGTGGCGCGGCGTCCCGGTGTGGTCGCATGACGGCATCATCTGCACCGGCGAGACGTACAAGGCCGTGGTGAAGCTGACCTTCGCCAAGGGTGCCGCGCTGGCGGACCCGGCCGGCCTGTTCAACTCCAGCCTCGACGGCAACACCCGGCGCGCCATCGACATCCGCGAGGGCGAGGCGATCGATGAAGCGGCGCTGCAGGCGCTGATCCGCGCCGCAGCGGCCCTGAACGCCTCTGCACGGGCCGCCCGCTCCCGGAAGAAGACGAAGAGCGGCTGAGCCGCCCATCCCACCCGGCGACGGCGGCCATGGCGGCGGCCGCCGGCGGGCCCGGGCGATCGTCTCGACATCCCGGGCCGGGCGATGGAGAGTCGGCGCCAGGCACGGGAGGATGGATCTCATGGATCTCGGCGACAGCTGGGAAGCCCAGGCCCGCCAGTGGATCCGGTGGGCGCGGCGGCCGGGACATGACAGCTATTGGCGCCATCACCGCGACCAGTTCCTGCGGCTGGTGCCGCCGCCCGGCCGGCGGACGATGGATATCGGCTGCGGCGAGGGACGGCTGACGCGGCACCTGAAGGGACTCGGGCATCGGGTCACCGGCATCGACGCCTCGCCGTCCCTGGTGGCCGCGGCCCGCGAGGCCGATCCGGCGATGGATGTCCGCTTGGCCGATGCGGCCACGCTGCCCTTGGAGGACGCCGCCGCCGACCTCGCGGTCGCCTTCTTGTCGCTGCACGACATCGATCCGATGCCGGCCGCGGTCCGGGAGATCGCGCGGGTCCTGGAGCCCGGCGGCCGGCTGTGCCTGGCGACCGTCCACCCGATCAACTCGGCCGGGCGTTTTGAACGCCATGCCGCCGATGCGCCCTTCGTCATCGCGGAGGAGTATCTGCGCCCCTTCGGTTAAGCCGACGCGGTCGAGCGGGACGGCCTGGCCATGACGTTCCACAGCCGGCACCGGCCGCTCGAAGCCTATTTCTCGGCGCTGGAGGAGGCCGGGTTCCTGGTCGAGGCGCTGCGCGAGCCGGGCGTTCCGGACCATGCGATCGCGTCGGAGGCCGGCCGCCGATGGCAGCGCCTGCCGCTGTTCCTGCACCTGCGCGCCCGCCGCGCGTGAGCGCGGCAAAGGGTGGAATACGGTTGGCCCGCTGTCGATTTGCGGGCTGGTGTGCGCCATATGCGGTCATTTACCAGGCGTCCCAATAGCGGACACCCAGCAAAACCCTCGGGATCTCGGCGCTTTCGATCGTTCGGGCTGAATTCGGGGCGCCCAGGACCGGCCATTGCAGACGGTCCGCCCGGGGGCGCTTGGTCTATCCGAGGGTATGAATCGCTTCTCCGCCGTCCGTTCGTCAGGCCGAGTTCGCGGTGCTTCGCGACCCGCGCGCCAACATCAGGTCAGCGCCCGCCCAGATGCAAAGGCAGATCATCGTTGCCCACGGCAGAACGGAACGTTCCAGCGCCGCGGAAGGCGCCAGTGTTTCGAAATCGCTCGCAATCGCGCCGAGTGTGAGCAGTATTGCCGGTATCCGGCTCAGCACGACTGAGAGGCGGAAGATGTCGGAGGCCGGCATCGACCATCCGAACAGCCGTAGCCGAGACTCTAGGCCGATTGCGCTTCCGAGCTTACCGGCCGCGTGCATGAAGCCTGAAGTCGCTGCGAGCAGGGGGTTGCCGAGAAGGGCCAGTCCGAGGCCGAGCAGGACAGCGCCCAAGCTGGACAGGAGATCGCCACGCCGGTTCCGGTTGCGGTCAGACGCCTGACGAGGCCGCCACGCCCTTCGGTACTCCTCCCCGCTCCAGAAGAAAAAGACAGTCGCGACGGTGACCGCGGCGGCGGCCGGGCTTCCGGCGACATAGTCCCAAGTTGCCGCCACCACATGCGACACCCCGGCCCTGTGTCGGGCCGCCTGAGCAGATGCAGCGATGCCGCTGACCAGGCCGACGGCATTGCCGAGATTGTAGAGACCGCCCGGGCCTTTGAGGCGGTCCCCAAGCCATGTCCCGACACCTTTTGTCGCGCTGACCATCGGGGCTCCTTCTGATGACGCGTCAAGCTCGCCGGCACTCTGGCAAGGCCGCTTGTCCGATCGGCTTTAAAGGGCGGGAATCTTGTTACGGCCGTAGCCGTCCGGCACGGTTGGGAGTCAAGCAGGGCCTGCCGCGTAAGTTCGAAGAGCCATGCGAAATCCCGATCCGAGCGGAGGTGGCCCGGGGGGAACGGTCGATCTGGGTACGCAGCAGTCGTCCCAATGTCTAAGCTCGGACTTCGGCATCGGATCGCCTGGGGTCACGTCGGCTTTCAGAAGCCGTCGCTATGGCCGGTCATCACCCGCCGGCGCCCCCCCACGAGGCACGCGATTCTGCGTTGCGGTTGGTTGTTTTGACAAAGCGCATTCATTCGATTGAGGCGACAGCCATTTGAAGCCGTATAGATGAGTTTGCTTGTCATGGCCGCGAATGGAATGCTGATCCAAATCAGTGAACTTCGACGCCAGTCCATCGCTTCCCTCGGCGCGGAGTCTGTCGATGAACGGGCCGGTCACGAGCAGATCGTACCCCACTATTCTGGAATAGGCTTCTACACGGCTGGCGGTATTGACCACACCGCCGACGACTGTGAGCTCAAGCCTGCTTTCGCTGCCTATGTTTCCTTGAACTATAGGCCCGTGGTGGATGCCGATTGCGAGGCGGATCGCTGCTTCACCAAAGCGCGCCCGCTGCCGGTTCCAGGTCGCAACGGATTGAAGGATCTCGAATGCGCACCGCGCCGCATTCGTGGCGTCGAACGAACTTGGCAGAGGCGGCCCGAAGACGGCCATGAGACCGTCCCCCAGGAACTTGTCGACGACGCCGTTATATGAGAACACGCATCTGCTCAACAGTTCCTGGAGACTGCGCAAGAAGACGATGACTTGATCCGGCTCCAGATCGGCACAATAGGCAGTGAACCCGACCATGTCGACGAACAGTATCGCCGCCGGTTGATACCGGGTCAGGGAGAGCGGCGTGTCCATTTCGGCAAGCTCGTCGACCAGTTGGGGGGAAAAATATCTCGCCAGGTTGGCGCGCTGCCGCTGAATAATTCCCAGTCTTTCGTTGGCTGACATGTTCTGCAAGGCAAGAACCGTCGTGATGCCGATCGCTGCCAAGCCTACGGCAGCGCGAAGGATCGCCGTGTACTGGAGGGTTGGAAAATGGACCAGTATGAAGCTCAAAATTATGAGCACACTGCACCCGGCGGCGGAAAACAGAACGCTACGCCGGTCAAGATAAGCGGCGGCGATAAGCAGGACGAACACATACATCACGGCGACGGCGAATTCGTACGGGCTAAGAGTATCGATAATGAAGACGACGAGCCCTACACTGATTGCAAATAGCTGAATCGTCGCTCTTCCGGATAACTTCACCCTCCTGGATGACATCACGCCCTCTCATCGTTCCGGTGGTCGCTGCGCAAATCAGAAACTCCGAACGTTGCGATTGCTTTCCGGCAAGCCATTTCGCTGGGGAAAGCTCCAGCGGGAAGCGGCCCGGCGCTGATCGCGATTTGCGACCGTGCCGCGCTTGGCCGGGACCGTCTCGCGTCGGCCGCCCGACTCTTGTGCCCGGGGCGGCAGCGGAGGCAGCATCGCGACGATGTGGATGCAGCCGACGAGGCGGGCCAAGGAAGGCAAGTCAGTGGCTATCCGCTGTTTCCCGATGGCGCTGGTTATTTGGGAGCCCATCCTTCGGCTGCGCTGTCGCCGCTCAGGGCGGCAGGGGGGATCGCCGACGAGAAGACGTCATCCAGTCGAGCCGTTGCTTGATTTCACAGAGCCACGCCCCGTTCGGGCCACAGGCGTGGGCAATCTGGTCATGCGCGTCCGGCGCCGGCAGCGCGGCATTGCCACCGGGCGGCGCATGCGGCGCCAGGGCCGCCGGAAGACTGGTGTGGCGCAGCGACCGAGATCTTTCTCCAGGATGTCGCCACCGTCTCCACGGCTTTGAAGGTTTCGCCATCGCGGTCCGATGCATTCTGCATTCCCTGGCCGAGAGTGCGCGCTCCCGGCGCTTTCGCGTCGGGAGCGGTATCGTCACTTCGCAAGTGCGGCCTTTTCGATCACCGCGGCGACTTCTTTGGCATGAACGACGAGAGAAGCATGGCTTCCTATGACTTCCGTCGTCTGCGCCTTCATCTCAGCGGCGAAAAGCTTCTGGGCCTCGGGTGCGATCACCTTGTCCTTGGTGCTGATTACATAGAACGTCGGCTTGTTTCGCCAGGCGGCCGTATCGACCGGTGCCTCGAACGCCGTGTGGTTCAACGGAAGCTGACGGTTTGCCAGGGATTCGGCGATCTTCGGGGGAAGATCAGCCGCGACAGCCGAAGGAAACACCTTGGGATCGATGTAAAGATTGCCCTTGTCGTCAGGACGAATCGCCGCGGAACCTTCGGTTGCCGGACCGCTCTTGGCGAGGGTCGCCAGAGATTGTCCCACGTCAGGCGCGAAAGCGGAGACGTAGACGAGTGCAGACACCTTGGGATCGTTACCGGCTTGCGTGATGACCACACCCCCCCAGGAATGGCCGACAAGAACGGTTTTGCCCTCCTGCTTCGCCAGCGCCTGCTTAGTGGCATTGACGTCAGCAACAAGGGAGGTGAGCGGATTTTCGACGAGAGTGACGTTGTAGCCGTCTTTTGCGAGAATATCGGCAACGGGTTGCCAGCTCGTCTGGTCCACGAAAGCCCCGTGCACGAGCACGATGTTGTGGGCTGCTCCCTTGGGCAGTTCGGCGGAACGGACGGATCCGACCAATGTCGTTCCAGTCAGGAGTACGGTCGCCGCTGAAAGGAGGGTATTTCGCATTGCTTGTTCCTGCAGGCATGTCGGACGAACCCGGTCCGGGGGATTGGATAGGCGTTTCCAGCAAGGTCGCGGTTTTTCCATCTGCCGTTGGCGCAATGGTCGCCGCACATGACGTCGGCCCGCTGCGACATGACCTACTCCGCGGTTTTCGCGGACGATAGGGATCAATCATCCGAAAGTTGTGTCCGATCGTCCGCCGGTTTAATCTCGGCGGCATGGATATACTCGCCCATTTGCTCGACCGCGTCCGTCTCGGCGGGACGCTGCTCTTTCACTTCGAGCTCGGCCATCCCTGGCATCTTGAGTTGCCGTCGCGCCCCTACGCTCTGTTTCATTATCTCGATCAGGGCTCAGCGACCCTCGCGCTCGGACAAGGTCAGGAAATCCAGATGACCGAAGGCGATTTTGTCGTCATCACACGCGGAGAACCCCACGTGTTTTATTCGGATCGCCAAGCCGAGCCTTTGCGGATTTTGGATATCGATCGATCGTCGCCGCGTCTGCGCGTCATCCGTCACGGCGGGCAAGCAAAGCCGCTCTCGACCATGATTTGTGGCAATTTCACGGTGTCGCGGCCAATGTTCGGCAGTCTGCTGGAGCTGATTCCGCCCGTGCTCTTATTGAAGCCGACGGCGGATGGTGGCTGGTTTGAAGCTATCCTGCGCCGCATGGTCAGCGAGTCCGCGCTTGAGCGTCCTGGGCAACGCGTCGCGCTTTCACGACTGACGGAGGTGCTCTTTGTCGAGGTGCTCCGAAACTGGATCGCGTCTCTCAGTCCCGGGCAAGGCGGCTGGCTCGGGGCCATATCTGACCCGCATATCGGACCGGCGCTCAAACTTATTCATGAAAACCCGGAGCGGGCCTGGACCCTGAGCGACCTTGGCCACCGCGTGGGGCTCGGCCGTTCGGTGTTTTCGGCGCGCTTTTCTAAGCTTGTCGGCCAGTCTGTGCACCGCTATGTGATCGAACGCCGGATGGCGGAAGCGGCGTTCCTTCTAGAAACCAGCGATGAGCCCATTGCCCGGATTGCCAGCCGCGTCGGTTACGAGACAGCAGCCGCGTTTTCGAAGCTGTTCCACCGATATCACAGCCTATCACCTGGCCAATACCGAGGAGCTCGGCGCTCTAGCAGTGGGGCTCAGCGCGGCCCCACTGCAAGCGCTTCTTGAGGGTTTGGACTGGCGGCGAGTTCACGAACCACGGCGGACCGCGGCGCGTTGGCGGCGAGCTGAACGAGCCCGTCACGCCGCCAATTCAAACCAGGCACAAAGCGTGATTTCATCGGTCTTGTGATGTCCGCCGCGGCCCTTCCTGACGATCCGCGCATACCGCGGATCGAGACCGTGGTCGACCTAGAGCATCCGGTCTGCCCGTGCTGCTCCGGCCGCGGCATCGGATCGGAAAGGATGTCGCCAAGCGGCTCGACATCGTGCCGGCCCTTTTCTCGGGAACTCGTCCCAGGCGATCGGGATGTCCGGTTGGGAGCAGCCTCTGGGGCTCCGGATTTCCGCAATGGGGACAGAGCGGCCCATCGGGGAGTAGGGAAAGAGGGTTCTCTCGGCTCTCTCGGCCCGACCGTCACAGGCCGCCGGCGCGGACGACGAATACGTCCCGGGCCATTCGCGCGCGGACGCGCGCAGGCCCCTCCCCCTGCCCCCCTCCCGCAAGGGGAGGGGGAGAAGGAAGGAGCGGGCTTCGGCGAGTTTGAAAGGATCTCGCCGAAGGAGATAAGGTCTCGCCGAAGGAGGAGGGTGGCCGCCCCCCCTACTTCCGCGCCTCGACCGTCAGCGCGCCGAAGCCGCCGCGGGCGTTGTATTGCGGGCGGTACATGTCCTCGACATAGGCCCCCGGCAGGGCGAAGCGGCCCGGGGTCACGGCCCGGGCGAGATAGGCGACGGTGAAGTAGCGGGTGTCGCCCACCAGGTCGATCGCCGCGATATAGCGGTCGTCGCGCATCTCGACATGCTGCGTCTCCGACAGCGTGTCGGCGATGTCGCCCAGCTTCGCGCCGTTGCCGACCGACGGGTTCTCGATCTCCAGCCCCGCCGGCAGCAGGTCGACCACCAGCGCCTGGTGGTCGAGGTCGTCGGTGGCGCGGCCGCGCAGCAGCACGGTGACGAGGTCGCCCTGCTTCACCGCCGTCTTGGCCGGGTCGATGGGCCGGCCGTCGCGGTCGAGATAGGTGCGGGTGATCTCGAAGCCGTCGCCGCCCGCCGGCAGCGGCGCCGCCGGCACGCCGCGCACCGTCAGCACCTGGCGCATCGGCCCGCTGCCGGTGTTCTTCACCATAATGCCGGCGGCCAGGGCCGCGGCCTCCGGGTCGAGCCGGTAGATCGTGCCCGGATCGGCCACCGCCTTGCCGGCAACCTCGAGCGACAGTGGCGTGGCGCCGTCGAGCGCGGCGTCGGCCGCGATCAGCAGCCAGGTCATCTCCTGGGTGCTCCAATACCGGTCCTTGGCGAACAGGTCGGCGGCGATGTCGACCTGCTGCAGCACCTCGCCCTGCGGCTGCTTGGCCTCGTGCAGCAGGGCCGCGGTGGCGGCGTGGTCACGCAGCGGGGAGCCGTAATCGCCGGTGAAGTTCTCCGGCCGTTCGGTCGAGGTCGCCGCGGCGAAGGCCTTGCCGGTGCGTGCCGTGTCGCCGAATTGGGCGGCGGCCGCGGCGATCTGCGCCTGGGACACCGGCGTCTGGTACTTCGGCAGGCAGTTGTCGACGTAATAGCGCATGGTGCCGACATCGCCGCCGCCGGCCCGCGACACCACATACAGCGCATAGGCGCTGGCCGGGGTGCAGTCCGAGCGCGCCTCGTACCAGTCGAGGTAGTTCGCCAGGAACTTGATGCCGCGCTGATAGGCGCGTTCCGGGATGCGGTAGCCGCCCTCGGCCCGCGCCCGGGTCAGGAAGTCGAGCGCATAGGCGGAGAGCCAGGGGTCGGCGTCGCCGAAGGGCGACCACATGCCGAAGCCGCCGCCCGGCTGCTGCGCCGTCATGATCCGGTCGATCGCGCCCTGCACCTTGCGGTGCACGTCGTCCGGCTTGAAGCCGCTGTCGACCTTCTCCGCCACCTTGGCGACATAGAGCAGCGGCAGCGCCCGGCTGGTGGTCTGCTCGACACAGCCATAGGGGTAGTCGTCCAGCGCCTTCAGCAGGCCCGGGATGTCGAAGGTCGGGCGGGTGGAGAAGCTGGCGAAGACCTGGACCGTGTCGGGCAGGAAGCCCTTCACCAGGTCGGCGTTCAGCACCACCGACTGGTTGGGCTGGACCAGAGTGGCGATGCGGTCGGTGGTCAGCGCCTGGGCCGGGCGGACCGACAGGTCCCAGTCGCGGTCGCGCTGAAAGCCGTCGGGGCCGGTGACGCTGATCCGGATCTTGCCGACACCGGTGGCGGTCGCGGTCAGCGGGATCGCGCGACGGGCCTCAGCCCCCGCCGTCACGGTCTGGGTGAACTGGGCCGATGCGGCCGCGACCGAGAGCGGGCCTTCGACCGCGACGCGGACGCCGTAGTCGCCGGCCGGGCCGGACAGGTTGCGCAGCGAGAAGGCGAGGTCCGCCTTGTCGCCCGGCGCCAGGAAGCGCGGCACGCCGATCTCGGCGATCACCGGGTCGCGCACTTTCATCGACGTGGAGGCGGCGCCGAGCGCTGTCGGCGTCCAGGCCACGGCCATCAGCCGCAGCTCGCCGTCGAAATCCGGCAGGTCGAGCGGCACGGTGACGCGGCCGTCGGCGCCGACCGGCAAGATGCCGCTGTACAGCGCGACGGTGCGAGTGGAGCGCTTCGGCAGGCCGGACATCTGCTGGGCCGCGGCGTCGCCGCCGGTGCGGACCTGGCCGCGGCGGCCGTCGCTGATGATCAGCCGGCCATAGGCATCGCGCATCTCCACGCCCAGGGCACGGCGGCCGAAGTAATGGTCGGTCGGGTCCGGCGACTGGAAGTCGGTGAGCAGCAGGATGCCCTCATCGACCGCGGCCAGGGTGACCCAGGCGCTCTGCCCCTGCGGCACGCCGGTGACGGTGAGCGGCAGATCGAGATGCTGGTTCGGCTTGATCTCGGCCGGCGCGTCGATCGAGACGCCCAGCACCCGCTCGGTGACGTCGATGCCGAACCAGGCGACGCCGACCGCACGGCCGGGGCCGTGGCGGCGTTCCCCACCCTCGCCCGAGGGGCGGAAGGCGGTGGCCAGGACATAGGCGCCGGCGCCCCAGTCGGACGAGACCGGGATCTCGACCGTGGCGCCGTCGGCCGGGACGGCGACGTCGCGCGTCTCCAGCACCCGGTCATTGGCGATGAACAGCAGCACGTCGCCGGCGAAGGGCGGCTCGATCCGCACCCGGGCGGTGTCGCCGGCCTTGTAGCTGGTGCGGTCGAGGGCGACGGTCAGCTTGTCCGGGGTCGGGTTCGGGTCGTCCGACACCCACCAGCCGGCATAGAAGCGGGCCGAGGTGGCGCCGCCGCCCTTGGGGTCATAGACGTCGAGCCGGAAATTGCCCCAGCCGACCGCCTGGCGGATCGCCGCCGGCGCGTTCGGGGCGACGTCGACCGTGCCGTCCGCCACCTTGCGGTCGCGGGTGACGACCTTGTAGTCCCAATGCCCGTCGGTCGAGAACCACTGGTAGTCGTGGATCTCCTCCACCAGGTCCCAGCGCAGCCCCTTGATCGCGGCGGGGCGGCCGCCGGCGTCGAGGCCGATGACCTCGAAACGGGCATCGGCGCCTTCGGCCAACGAGCCGGAGAACAGCGGCTTCAGGCCGATCCAGGGATGCTCCTGCCGCACCGGCAGGGTCATGGTCTCGTTGGCGGTGCGGCCGCTGGAATCGAACACCGCGGTGCGGATCTCGGCCTCGAGCGGCACGGTGGTGTCGGGCAGGCCATCCAGGAGGATGTCGACCCGGCTCTGGCCCGCGGCGTCGGTGGCCGGGGTGGTGATCGGGCGGGTGCGCGGCGAGAACGCGTCCTGCACCAGGCCGAACTTGTAGTCGGAGTAGTCCGGGAAGGGCCGGGCCGCCTGCTGCAGGGTCAGGCTGGCCTCGGTGGCCAGTTCGGCTGCCGGGGCGCCGTACAGGAACTGGGCGTCGATGGCGACGACCGACGGCTTGGCGACGCGCAGGTCCTTGGCGTCGGTCTTCAGGTCGACGCGGATCCGCGCCGGCACGAAATCCTCGACCTGGAAGGGGGTGCTGCCGATGGCCTGGCCCTTCGGGTCGACATAGGCCTCGGCGGTCCAGGTGCCGGTATAGGCGCTGTCGGCCAGCGGCACGTCGATGCTGTAGGAGCCGCCGCCCTGGTCCGTTGCCTGCTGGACCTGGGCCTCGACCCCGTCCGGCCGGCTGATCTTGACCGTCAGCGGCACGCCGTCGATCGCCGCGGCACGCTCGTTGCGCAGCAGCGTGGTCAAATGCACCGTCTCGCCCGGGCGGTAGACGCCGCGCTCGGGGTAGAGGAAGGCGTCGAGCGGGCCGGGCTCGGCCCGGCCGCTGACGCCGCGGTCGGACAGGTCGAAGGCCGGGCCGGTCAGCTCGAGGAAGGTGAAGTCGCCGGAGCCGTAGGCATAGACTGCGGCCGGCCGGTTGCCGCCCTGCCCGGCCATCACCCCGGCCGGGAAGGTGGCGAGGCCGCCGGCATCGGTCTGGGCCTCGCCCAGCACCGAATTGTTGCGGGCGAGCAGCGCCAGCTTCACGCCCGGCTGGGCCTTGGCCGACGACAGCGCGCGTGCCGCCACGGTCAGCCCCTGCTGGCCCGAGAACGAGGCGAGGCCGAGATCGGTGACCACGATCCACTGCGTGCCCGGGGTCGGGTAACTGTCCTCATCGGCCTTGGCGTCGACCGCCGAGAGCAGGTAGACGCCGGGCTTCGGCTGCGGCAGCAGCGTGTCCATCGGCACACCGGTGACCACCGCCTTGTTGGTCTCGCTCTCGACCGGCATGGTGCCGGACCACACCTCCTCGCCCGCATCCTGGGCCAGGCTGTCGACGTCGTAGCTTTCCAGCATCTGGCCGATGCGGCCCTGGGCCACCTGATCGATCAGGTTGCGGTCGTTGATGCGCAGCAGGCGCAGCTTGACCTCGGAGACGTTGACCGTGGTCACCGGCACCGTGCCCTCGCCGCCCTTGGGCAAAACATAGGCGCTGCCGCGGAACACCACGCTGGCCGGGCGGTCGTCGACCGTCAGGTCGAAGCTGTCATCGGCGGTCAGCGTGTCGCCGTCGACCGACTTGATGCCGGCCAGCAGGGTGACGGTGTAGGTCTGGCCGAAGGACACGCCCTCGAGGCAGATCTGCTTGTCCGACGGGATCACCTCGACCGGCACCGCCGGCTCGATCTTGACGTAATCGGAATAGCGGACGGTGCGGCCGTCGACGATCGAATCGGAGAAGTCGGCGCAGAGCTGCGGCGCGTCGCGGTCGTTCTGGGCGTAGGTCGAGGTGACGCGGAAGCCGTACTGGTCACGCAGGGTGTTGGCGTATTCGGTGTTGTCGTCGCTCGGCGCCAGCTGGGCGCCCTCGGCCGCGACCTTGATCGCCTCGCGGCCCTTGTCCTGCTGCTCCAGCCCGCGGGCCAGCAGAATCAGGGCGGCGCCGCGCAGCTTGTCGGTGCCGGCGTTGCTGTAGGCGGCGAAGGCGGCGTTCAGGCCGTCCTGCGAATAGGGGGAGGACTGCTGCAGCGCCTGGGCCAGCCCGAACCAGGCCCCGGCGTCGGTGGGGCGCTGGCCGAGAATCAGCTGCCAGGCCGAGACCGCGTCGTCCCAGCGCTCGCCCTGGGCGGCGTCGGCGGCGCGGGAGCGCAGCGCCTTGAGGTCACGCTGGTCGGCGGGGGCGGCACTGGCCTTCTGCTCCAGCTTCTTGGCGTAGACGGCCGCGCCGGCCGCGAGGCCCGGCGCCTGGTAGGCGGACGCGGTCGGGGAAAAGGCCAAGGTCGCGGTCAGGAGCGCCGCCGCCGCGGCAAAAGTGGCAAAACGCAGCTTCAAGGCCATGGATCCCCCCAATCACGGCACCCCGGATCGCCGGGGCCCCTGCGACAAACTATACGCGAGATCGCGTCGAAACCATGACGCAGCTGCGACGGCGGAACGGCCCTCCCCCTGCCGGGGCGACGCGACTATGATCCCCGCGTCCTTCGCGGAGAGCCTGCCCATGATTCGACCCCTGGCGATCGTCCTGCCGCTGCTGCTGTCCCCCGCCATGGCCGCCGCCGCCCTGGCTGCCGATGCGCTGACCGGCGCGCAGATCCAGGCCCAGATCGTCGGCAACACGGTCGACGGGACGGCCGGCGACGTCGAATACACCGAGTTCTACGCCGCCGACGGCACCATCCATGGGCTGGGCGACGACGGCCCCTATGCCGGGCAGTGGTCGATCGAGAACGACCACATGTGCTTCGACCTGGGCGAGACCAAGGAATGCGACAAGGTCCAGCTGGACGGCACCAAGGTGCAGCTGTTCGCCGATGACGGGTCGCTGGTCGCGGTCGGGGAGCTTAAGCCGGGAAATCCGGGGAACCTGTGAGACTGGCCACTCCTCGCCGTCATTGCGAGGAGGCGAAGCCGACGAAGCAATCCAGGGGCCGGTGCGAACCGGTGCCAGCCTGGATCGCCACGCCCCTGCGGGGCTCGCGATGACGGTGAGGGTATGGCCGCGCCTGCTCGGCGACCCGCCCTATTCCCCCTTCAGCTGCCGCTCGCGGTAGTAGATGAACAGGCCGGACGCGATGATCACCAGGTTGCCGATGATGATCTGCGATGTCGGCACGTCGCCCCAGACTGCCCAGCCGAGCGCCGCGGCGATGACGATGGTGGAGTACTGGTAGGGCGCCACCACCGCGGCCGGGGCCAGCGACAGCGCCTTGTTCATGCACAGATGCGCGCCCATCGCCACCACGCCGAGGCCCAGCAGCAGCGCCCAGTCGAACGGGGTCGGCGGCACCCAGGCGAAGGGCACGGTGGCGGCGCCGGCCAGGCCGGTGCCGAGGATCTGATAGGTGATCAGGCCCAGCCCGCCGGTGTGGCGGACGCGGCGGGTGACGATCAGGATCAGGCTGAACAGGGTGGCGCCGGCCAGCGCGATCAGGGCCGAGGACGAGAGCGCGGCGCCGGTCGGGCGCAGCACGATCAGAACGCCGACGAAGCCGATCAGCACCGCCGCCCAGCGCCGCGGCCCGACCTTCTCGCCCAGCAGCGGCACCGACAGCGCGGTCACGATCAGCGGCGCCGCCATGTAGAAGGTCATGACGTCGGCCAGCGGCAGGCCGCGCACGGCGAAATAGAAGATCGCGACCTCGCCCGCCATCAGGGCGACGCGCAGCAGGTTCATCCAGGGCTGGTCCGGCGTCAGCAGGCCGCGGAAGCCGCGGATCACCCAGGGCAGCAGCAGGATGAAGGCACCGATGCTGCGGATCAGCAGCACCTGGCCGACGGTGTAGTCGGCAACCAGCCACTTGCCCAGCGCGTCGTTGAAGGTGAACAGCGACATGCCGAGGAAGAACAGCAGGATGCCGGTGCCATGCCCGCCCTCCGCCCCACTGACCTTTTGGGCGCCGATCGCCGCCATTCCCACGCTTCCCCCGTTCCGTTCCCCCTTCTCTGCCCGAGGAATTTGTCGGACAGAAGCGGAAAGGCCACGGGCCGGGCATGCAAGGGCGTGCGGTCCTGCCACGAAGCGGCAGCCGAATACAAAATGAGTCCCCCCTCCCCTCGCGGGAGGGGGTTAGGCGGAGGGGTCTCGCGGCTTGGACCAGACTTGCGACAACCTGAACGGCAGAGCCGGATCGACTGCCCATTCGCGCGCGGACGCGCGCAGACCCCTCCCCACCCCCCTCCCGCAAGGGGAGGGGGGACTTGGGAAAAGCGGTCCTAACCCGACGTCAGGCCCTGCGCTCGACCACGAAATGGGCGACGGCGCGCAGCGCCTCGGCCCGGTCGCCGAACACGTCGAGGTGGCGGCAGGCCTGGTCGACCAGCATGCGCGCCTGGGACTCCGCCCGTTCGAGGCCGAGGATCGAGACGAAGGTCGCCTTGCCGGCCGCCTGGTCCTTGCCCGGGGTCTTGCCGATCTCCTCGGCCCGGCCGCGGACGTCGAGCAGGTCGTCGGCGATCTGGAAGGCCAGGCCCATGTCATGGGCATAGGCCTGCAGCGCGCCGCGCCGCGAATCCTCGACCTTGCCGAGGATCGCCCCGGCCTCGCAGGAGAACTCGAACAGGGCGCCGGTCTTCAGCCGCTGCAGCCGGGTGATGGCGCCGATCTCGGTCAGCGGCGTCTGCTCGGCCTGCATGTCGAGCGCCTGGCCGCCGACCATGCCGGCGGCGCCGGCGGCGCGGGCCAGGGCGGCGACGAGCGCGATGCGGACCTTCGGGTCGGCATGGGTCTCGCTGTCGGCCAGCACCTCGAAGGCCTGGGTCAGCAGCGCGTCGCCGGCCAGGATCGCGGTGGCTTCGTCATAGGCCTTGTGCGTGGTCGGCTTGCCGCGGCGCAGGTCGTCATTGTCCATCGCCGGCAGGTCGTCATGGACCAGCGAATAGCAATGGATCATCTCGACCGCCGCGCCGACGCGCAGCGCGCAGCTTTCGGCGACGCCGAACAGCCGCGCGGACGACACCGCCAGGAACGGCCGCAGCCGCTTGCCGCCGCCCAGCGAGGCGTAGCGGATGGCCTCGGCCAGCGGCGGCTCGCCGCGCTGGGGCTTGGGCAGGACACGGTCCAGGACGCGCTCGACCTGCGCGCCCGTCTCGGCCATGGCTTTGCTCAGATCAATCGGCAAGACTGGGCCTCAATCAAAGGTCGCGGATTTGGCGGTGACGGTGCCGTCGGCGGCGCGCGAGATCATCTCGACCCGCGCCTGCGCCTCGCGCAGCTTCGCCTCGCAATGGGCGCGAAGCAAGGCACCGCGTTCATAGGCCGATATGTTGTCGTCGAGCTTGCCCTGCCCCGCCTCGAGCTGGCGCACGATGGTCTCCAGCTCGGCGAGGGCATCCTCGAAGCTCAGGCCCGCGATGTCGGCAGGGATGGGTCGATCGGCCATGGGCTGTCCGTTCATATTCGGGCGGCGACAATAAGCGCGGTCGCGGCAAGAGGCAACGGGGGCTCAGCCGTTGCCGGCCAGCACCCGGCCGGCGAGGTAGAGCGAGCCGCAGATCAGCACCCGGCCGGGCGGGTCGCCGGGCCGCGCCGCAGCGGCGACCGCGGCTTCGAAGCCGCCGGCCGCGGCGACATCGGTCAGGCCGACGGCGCGGGCGTGGTCGGCCACAGCCTCGGCCGGCAGGCTGGCGTCCTCGCCCGGGATCCGCACGGTGCGGATGGAGCGGACGAAGGGCGCCAGCGGCCGCAGGAACTCCTGCGGCTGCTTGCTCTCCAGCATGCCGCAGACCAGGTGCAGCGGCCGCGGGTCGAGCCCGCCGAGCCAGTGCCCCAGCACCTCGCCGGCGCTGTCGTTGTGGCCGCCGTCGAGCCACAGTTCCCAATCCGGCGGCAGCAGGGCCGCCAGCGGGCCGCGGGTCAGGCGCTGCAGCCGCGCCGGCCATTCGACCGTGGCCAGCCCGCTTCGCACCGCCTTCTCCGGGATGTCGAAGCCGGTGAGCAGGTCGCGCAGCCGGATCGCGGTGGCGGCGTTGGCGAACTGGTGGTCGCCGGGCAGCGCCGGGCGGGGATAGTGCCGCTCGCCTTCGGCCGTGCGCAGGACGAAACCGTCCGCGGTGGGAGCCACCGACCAGTCGCGGCCGGCGAGGTGCAGCCGCGCCCCGGCCGATTCGATGTCGCGGGTCAGCACGGACACGGCGGCGGCGCTCTGCTGCGGCGCCACCACCATCGGCACGCCGGGCTTRGCGATGGCCGCCTTCTCCGCCGCGATCGCCTCGATCGTGTCGCCCAGGAACTGCATGTGGTCCATGGAGATGCGGGTGACCGCGGTCGCGGCCGGGCGCGGCACGACATTGGTGCTGTCGTAGCGGCCGCCCAGGCCGACCTCGAGCAGCACGGCATCGGCCGGCACCTCGGCGAAGGCCAGGAAGGCGGCGGCGGTCGTCGCCTCGAAGAAGGTCACCGGCTGGCCGGCATTGGCGGTCTCAACCCGCTCCAGCAGCTCGACCAGCGCGGCGCTGCCGATCAGCGACCCGGCGAGGCGGATGCGCTCATGGAACCGCACCAGATGCGGCGAGGTGTAGACATGGACGCGATAGCCCGCCTGCTCCAGGAAGGCGCGCAGGAAGGCGGTGGTCGACCCCTTGCCGTTGGTGCCGCCGACATGCACGACCGGCGGCAGGCGCAGATGCGGGCTGCCGAGCGCCGCCAGCAGCCTTTCGGTGCGGCCGAGCGAAAGGTCGATCCGCTTCGGATGCAGATGGGTCAACCGGTCGAGCGCGGCCTCGACCTCGGCCGCACCCGCGTCAGGCACGATAGGCCGGCTCGCCCTCGATCGCGGCCGCGGCGGCAATGTCGGCCGGGTCGACCACGATGTCGGCCGTGGCCGGATGAAGCCCGCCGGTCAGATGGCCGAGGGTGCGGATCAGCGTCTCGCGCAGCTCCTTGCGCACCACCACCACGTCGACCATGCCGTGGTCGAGCAGGTATTCGGCGCGCTGGAAGCCCTCCGGCAGGGTCTCGCGGATGGTCTCCTCGATCACCCGGGCGCCGGCGAAGCCGATCTGCGCGCCGCGCTCGGCGATGTGGATGTCGCCGAGCATGGCGAAGGAGGCGGTGACGCCGCCCGTGGTCGGGTCGGTCAGCACCACGATATAGGGCAGGCCGGCATCCTTGACCTGCTCGACCGCGATGACCGAGCGCGGCATCTGCATCAGCGACAGGATGCCTTCCTGCATCCGGGCGCCGCCGGAAGCCGGCACCACCACCAGCGGCGCATGCTGCATCACCGCCAGCTTGGCGGCGGCGACCAGGCCTTCGCCGACCGCGGTGCCCATCGAGCCGGCCATGAAGCTGAAGTCGAAAACGGCGATCACGGTGTCGCGGCCGCCCATCTTGCCATGAGCAACGACGATGGCGTCGCTTCGGCCGGACTTGGCCTGGGCTTCCTTCAGACGGTCGGTGTAGCGCTTGGTGTCGCGGAACTTGAGCGGATCGACCGCCGGCTTCGGCAGCTCGATCGTCTCGTACCTGCCGTCATCGAACAACATGCCGAGCCGTTTGACCGGATCGAGCCGCATATGATGGCCGCAATGCTGGCAGACGTAGAGATTCGCCTCCAGATCGCGATGGAACAGCATCGCCTCGCAGTTCGGGCACTTCGTCCACAGATTGTCCGGCGTCTCCGGCCGGGACGAGGAGACGAGGGCCCGGATCTTCGGGCGGATGTAGTTGGTCAGCCAGTTCATGCCGCGGTTTTCCGCCTTTCGGCCGGGCGCGTCAAGATGAGGGCGTGAGGTCCCAGCGCGGCGGCATGATGGCCGACCGATCGAATCCTCGCAGTGCCCGATTCTACGGCTTGGGTACGAAAGTGGCGTCGGAAGGCGCCGTCGAAACCTGCTGCACCACCTCCGCCAGGGTGGTCATGCAGCAACTCAGCCACCATCCTCGTCGCGCATCGCCGCCGGAGATCTCGACGGCTGTGACGGTGAGGGCGATCCCGCCTTCTTCGAAGGCCACGAGCCACGTGTCGCCATCATGACCGGCGGTGATGAATCTCCGCATCGGCAGCGGTTCGACCACGGCATCTCCGGCATTGAACGGCTTGCCCTTCTCGGCGATACCGCCCAATCCTGGGTTATCTGCTCCTAGCGCCTGACGAATCGAGGTCGGAAGCGCCGCAAGCGACGTGACCTCCCGCAGCTCATGGCCCTGCCACTGCACAGCGGGTCCTGACGAAACTGCCCGGATCTCCTGCCCAGGACCCTGCACGACGGGTTTTGCCGTGCAGGCATTGAGCGCAAAGCTCAAGAGAGCAACAGCGACACAGCCCCTCATCACCATGACAGCCCCTCCCCCGACGAGCCCCTGGTCCGGTTCGCGAGGGCGAACCGGAGACGCAGATCTTCATCAGACAACCCTGCCATTGTGGCCCAATATAGAGGATCCGCGTTTCGGTCCCGGCCGGCACCTCTGGCCGGAACCCGTCGTGGCAAACGAGCGCCGATGCTATCGTGGCGGCCCTAGGTGGCCAATGAAGTCGACAGCAATGCGCGGCACCGTCCGGAAAATGGGAAACGCTGCAGGGGTGATCATTCCCGAGCCCCTGCTGGCGGAGATCGGGGCGAGGGCCGGCGACGACGTGGACATGGTCGTCGAGACGGGCCGCCTGATCATCGCGCCGAGCCGGGAGAATCCACGAGCCGGCTGGGCAGATGACGCCCGGCGGCTCGCCGAAGCCGGCGACGATGCCCTCGTCTGGCCGGAATTCGACAATGACGAGACCAAGGCCGGCCGATCGGCTGACGGCAACGCGGAGGCACGGCCGACGAAGCCGACCGGCACCATCGGGGATTTCTTCGGCTGCCTCGCCGAGCCCGGGACGCCAAGGCTGTCGATCGAGGAAATCTGCTCGATGGGATGGCCCTCGTCCAAGATCTGATCGGCCATTCCGCAAGCGACGGCTTTCGGAACCGTCCCTTTTTCTTCAAACGTCATTCCCGCGAAAGCGGGAATCCCTTTCCGGTCATGACGTGACGAGATCCCCGCTTTCGCGCTAGGGGATGTACATAAGTGCCATGTCTGTTTGCGGTGCGTCGCGTTGACTCAGGCGCACGGACGGGGTGGCGCCGGGACTGGCGCTCATGATTCCTATATTCGCACGCTCGACGACGGGAGTGCGGCATGGAAACGGTCTTGGGTCGGTTTGGGGA